>JANQPS010000702.1 GCA_028285365.1 Thermoanaerobaculia bacterium
TTGACGCCAGAAGCTCATCAACAATTTGATTCCATGCCGATGGAGAGGGATCGGCCGCGAATCGATCGATCACCTCGGCCGGGGCAGGCAGCCCGATCAGGTCGATGTAAAGGCGGCGTACCCTTTGGCGCGGATCGGCTCGAGGTGATGGTTCTAGGCCCTTGTCGTGCAGCGCTTCTAGAATGAACTTGTCGATTTCGTTCACCGACCACTGATCGTCGTTCAGCATCGGCGGCGAAGTTCGCATCAACGGCTGCAACGACCACCAGTCGTAACCTGCTCGACGGCTGGACGAGAATGCATAGGGATCAATGGGATCGGATCCCCACTTTGCACCATCAGCGATCCATTGCCGAATGGTCTGTTTCTCCTGTGCCGATAGGGCCCCTTCCGGAGGCATCTCGTCCGATTCAATTCGTTGCCAGAGATAGCTTTCGCCGACGTCGCCCGCAACGATCGCTGCTCCGCTGTCACCACCGCGCATGGCCGAATGGCGACGCCTAAGATCCAGGCCACCTTCTGGCTCAGCATCACTGTGGCAGGAGAGGCAATGCTCGGAGAGTATCGGTGCCACCGAGCGATCAAAAACGAACTGGCCTGACTCGTTGCGCGGCGCCTGTTGTCCGTAGACTGTTTGCGAGGCAGTCAGCAAGAGAATCCACCAGCTGATGGCAGTAGTGCAAACGACTCTCCTCACATCAGCTCTCCGATCAGCTGCGAAACAGGCTGCTCCGCTGCCTTCCAATCGGCCCCGGTCGCTTCAACTGATTCGCCTACAAACGTCGGGACGGTCTCGAATCCCAGATCGCGGCAACGGCTTCTCCGCTTTCGTCGCAGTCCGGCGCACCAACGCTGAGAATACCTCCATCCGCTTCGCGAGTATCGGTCGAGTAGCCATCGGCCACGATGTGCTCACACGCCTGTCCCAGTTGTGTTTGTTCAGCGTTTGTGCGCGAAGTCGTCGGCGTGAAGATCAACGTTCGCTGCTGCCCTCATTCTAGACTGTGCACTTGGACACGACGAAAAACCACACGAGACCGACATTTCTCCGCAGTAGATTGGACAAGATCAAACTACTCGCCCGCTTTCTCATCCTGTTCACTCTTCTGGATTTTGGCGAGATTGTCCGACGCTTGGGCGCGCCATTCTGCAACCGTGACCGGATGATCGTCGATTGCTGAGTCATATGCAGCGAGTGCCTCGCGGAGCAGTTGTTGTGCGCTCGTCACATCATCCTGCTCCTTGGCAACCAATGCGAGCTCGTTGAGAGTCGACCCCACCATGAGACTGTTCTCGCCGAGGGCTGTTCGAAAGATTTCGAGCGCCTCTTCGAAGCACTCGGTGCTTTCCTCATAGCTACCTTGGCGGACCAAGAAGCTACCCAAATCCAGCAGGCGGTAGCCCACCCAGGCTCCATCTGGGAATGTTCGTCGCTCGTTTTCGACCAGTTTACGGAGCGACTGTTCAGCAGCGGCAACGTCGCCGGAACGCTCGAGATAGGTCACGATCGGGAGTTCAAAATAGTTGACGATCGGATGGTGCGGCCCCAATACTTCGCGCGACAGTCGCTGCGCATTGCGCATGCTCTCGATGGCCTGTGCCCAATTCTCACTTCGCTCGGCTGCGAGTCCGCTAACCATGTTCGTGATGGCTTCGACCGGACGAGAGTCGCCCTTTGTTTTGGCAAGTTGCTGAGTGGCTCCAACGACTAGAAACATCGCGTCCGCAGAGCGGTCTTGAGCGAGCAGCGTATACGCCAATGCGAGCCGGCTGAAGATGGGTCGCAAATCATCCGGTCCATAGATTCTTTCCTGAATCTCGACCGCTCGGCGGAGGAGCTGCTCCGACTCTGCAAGCAACGTGTCATTCGTGTAACCGGCGCTGATGTGCCAGCCCAGTATGAACAACATGTCCGCCGTCGGTCCGCTGTCTGGCCCGAATTCCTGCTCGCGGATCGCTAGGGCCGCACGTTCATAACGCCTGGCTTTGGAGTAATCTCCGGTGAGAAAATGGAAGACCCCGGAATTCTTCAGCGCGATTGCCAGTTCTGGGTGGTTCTCATCGTAGATCTCGCGTTTGAGCGCGAGTGCCTCGTTGAGCAGGGGCTTGGCGGTACTGAAGTCGCCATAGGACGTAAAAATGAAACCGAGCGTATCCATCAGCTGCGCTCGTACTTGAGGGTTCGCACTGACCTGATCATCAAGCAGACTCGCGCCGTGCTCAAGCAGCCTGACCGCAGACATTTCGCTACCCCGGGAATCGATGGACGCGAGCCCACCACCCAACCCCGTGGGATCTGATCCCAGAAAGAGGTTAACCAGGAAGTCGGCGACTTCTTGCGACGAATCCGCTTCGGCTTCGGCTACGGCCAGAGCTTTCACCGTCTCTGCTTCGGCAGATAGGGCCCGCGTGAGATTGACCTGCGCCTCACGTTCTGCTTCACGCGCGACCTCCGCTGCGAGACGTTCACGCTCGGCGTTCTTATCGGCGCGCTGTCGTTGCGCACTTTCTTGCTGCCTGGCCTGGTTCACCCCGAAGGCGGCGGCCATCGAGACGCTTGCAACCAGCAGCAGTGCGATTCCACCTGCTCGAACGTAGCTGCGATGCTTGCGTTCCCAACGTCCCAGCCTCTGGCTGAGCGACTCCTGGTAGGCATCAACTGGCTCGTCTGCCAACCAATGCTCTAGATCATCGGCAAGTGCACCTGGCGAGTGATAGCGATCGGCTTGGTCAGTGGCCATCGCCTTCATGCAGATTGCCTCGAGAGTCCGGGAGACGCCGCTGTCGCGCTGTCTGGGCCGAACGAAATCTCCCTGCTGGACGTGATGCAACAGGTTGTTGTTCGTCGCAACGCTCTCGAACGGTTGGCTTCCCGTAACCAGCGAGTAGAGCGTCGCACCGAGGCTATAAACGTCGCTTGCCGGACCGAGTTGGTCGAGTCGCCCGGCAGCCTGCTCGGGGCTCATATACGCGGGTGTGCCGATTGCGGAACCCATCTCCGTCGGTGCAGACCCGCCCGAGGAGTCGGGGTTCAGGGTTGGCTCGTTCGAACCGCTTCCCTGGGCGTCGTCACGATCCACCATTTTGGCCAGACCCCAGTCCACCACCAGAGTTTCGCCAAAATTCCCCAACATCACGTTGTCAGGCTTGAGATCGCGATGCAGCACGCCGCGACTGTGGGCGTACTCAATGGCGTTACACACGTCGATCAGCCTGCCGATGAGGCTGCGCAGTTCCAGGCTCCGGGCGGTCGAGTCCTGTTGTTGTTTGGTGTGTGGATCGTGAAAACGATCGATGGCTTCTTGGAGGCTGTTTCCGCGAATGAACCGCATCGCGTAAAACGGTCGGCCGTCTTCGAACTGTCCCAAGCCGTACACGGGTACGACGCCCGGGTGTTCGAGTCCACCCGTGACCTCGGCCTCCATGACGAACCGGTCGCGACTGGCCCCGTTTGCTGCGTAGCGCTCCTGGATCTCTTTGAGTGCCACTTCGCGCCCAAGTTCCTCGTCGCGCGCAACGGAAACCTTTCCGAGCCCCCCCTGAGCATGGTGACGAAGGATGCGAAACCGAGAACCGGCCGAGGTGCTCTCGCCGACGGCGTGGGTGAGTGTCTGTCGCGGGTCTTCTACTTCACGGCGATCCGCCGCCACGAGCGCGAAGGTAGCACCCACTTCGGCGTCTGAGATCTGGCTACCGAGTGCGTCGGGTTCCTCTCCGAGTGGCATCAACGTGCGTAGGCTCCTCTGAGGGTCGTTGCCGTGCTGCTCGAGGTGTTCTTTCACGACCCCGCTGAGGAGCTCGCATCGCGCACTTGACAGGTGGCCCTTTTCAACGAGCAGCGACTCGATGGTGCGGGATTTATCCAAAACCCACGCGTTCATCGTCTCGATGAGCTGGTCGCGATCAATGAAGTCCAACTGCAACGCGAGGATACCCAGCAAGAGATTTCGATCCGCAGTCATTCGCGCTAT
>JANQPS010000713.1 GCA_028285365.1 Thermoanaerobaculia bacterium
CGCGTACTCAACAACTTGAGTCTGGTTCTCGAAGGGCAAGGGCTGGGTCTCGAGCACATCGTCCGCACCAACGTCTACCTCAGCGACATGGTGAACTTCGCTGGAATGAACGCGGTCTACGCCAAGGCCTTCGGCACGCACCGCCCCGCCCGGACCACCGTAGCCGTCAAGGGAAACCCGCTCGGAGCTCTGGTGGAGATCGACTGCATCGCGGAAGCCGGAAACACGATTTCGAGCGACGTCTGAGACGTCCGAAGGGGCGTGCCGTTCGAATGTCCTAGAGACACATCTCCAGAGGCCTACACCCTCCTGGGGCAGCGGTGCCTGGGATCACGATCTCGGGCGCACGAACCCCGAGAGCAAGGCCCGAAGGGCAGACTTCCGAAGCGTTCCCAGAGACACGGGCTCCGAGAACGACAAGCCCCTCGGCGACACAGACCTCGGAGCCATCCTCACACTCGACGCCCGGAGGCGGAAAACATATGGACAAGCAAACGCTCATCGACCGACTCAACGAAGATCTCGCCGGCGAACTGTCGGCGATCATCCAGTACATCACCTACGCGGCCAAAGCCACGGGGCCGTACAGACCGCAGCTCGCTCAGTTCTTCCTGGCAGAGGTGGCGGACGAACAGCTCCACGCTCAGTTTCTCGCGAACAAGATCGTCGCGCTCGGCGGCGAGCCCACCACGACCGCCCGCGACGTTCCTGCGGCTGGGAACAACCGAGAGATGCTGGAAGCGGTCCTGGCAGCGGAGCGGCGGGCCGTCGCCGACTACTCGGAACGGGCTCAGCAGGCCGAGGCTTTTGGCGACAAGGGTCTCGTCGTCCAGCTCGAGGACATGGTCCGTGACGAGAGCGGACACTCCGAAGAGACCGAGAGGATCCTTCGCGATTGGCCACTTTGACCCTGTCTTCTGACCCTGATCGTCTGAGAGCGGAGTCAGTTCCCCGGCGATCCGTTCTCCAGACAGTAGAGCGACCGGCGCCCGCGCACGTACATCCGATTGCCGACGAGCGCGGGGGTCGCGTCGACCCCGTCGTCGAGCTCGTTCTCGGCGAGGATCTCCAGACTCGAGCCGTGTCGCAAGACCACCGACGCACCGTCTCGTCCGAAGATGTAGATGCGACCTGCCGCCGCTACGGGTGATGCGTAGACCTGGGAGAGATGCGTCAGTCGCTCGGGACCAAAACGCACTTCGCCGGTGTCGGCATCGAGAGCCGTGAGAATGTTGCGGAAGTGTTTGATGAAGTAGATCTGGTCGCCGTAGATGAGCGGACTGGCGACGTAGGGCGTGTCGCGTTCGTACGTCCATCGCACCGCGGCCGAGCTCTCTAGCTCACCACTTGCGGATCCCACATCGACCGCCTGAAGCATGTTCCCGCGATAGCCGCTCGCAAGATAGACGAGACCGTTGCGCTCGGTCGGGGTCGGAATCTGATTCACCGTCATGCCGCCGAGGCTCCAGAGCACGTCGCCCGTCGCAGCCGCGTAGGAGCGACTGCGTCCGGTCGACGAGATGACGACCTGCTGGCCCTTGGGGGTGTCCAGAGCCAGCGGCGTCGACCACGAGGTCACCTCACCGGGTCGCTCACGTCGCCAGACTTCCTCGCCGGTCTTTCGGTCGAGCGCCACGACGAACGACTCACCCTCGTGATCCCAGTTGATGATCAAAAGGTCCCCGGCCAGCGCCGGCGAGCTCCCTTCTCCGAAACCGTTGCGGGTGAGCATGTCGCCTAGATCGCGCTCCCAGACCAGCTCGCCGTCCATCGAGTAGGCATAGGTTCCGTTCGAGCCGAAGTGGGCGTAGATGAGCTCCCCGTCGGTCAACGGTGACCCACAGGCAAAGGAGGTGTCGAGATAGTGGCTTTCGTGGGGTGTGCTCTCCCGAGCCTTGCGCTTCCAGACCACCGAGCCGTCGTCGGCGTCGAGCGCGTAGAGGTAGAAGGCATGCGGAACCGGCGACACCTGGGGCGGCCACTCTCCGCGCTCTCTCACCGCCTCCGCCGAGGCCAGATTGCGCGAGTAGGAATCGGCGTCGAGCGCCTCGGCGCTCAACAGGTAGATCCTGCCGTCGTGAACGATGGGTGACGCCAGACTCTCGCCCGGGATCGGTACCTTGAATCTGACGTTCTCCGTCTCGCTCCAGCGGATCGGTGGATCGGCATCGGGCGACGTGCCGTCATAGAGCGGTCCTCGCCAGTTGCTCCAATCCGTCGTCTTCGCCGAGTCCTGAGCGAAACCCGCGCCCTGAGTCATCAGCCAGAACAACACCAGCCCGCACCGTGTCCAGTTCGTCATGGCGGCCACAGTAGCAGGGGGCCACGTCCCGCAAAAGGTGCCAGGGACCCTGACGAAGAGCTTCGTAGTCGAAAAGGGAGGAAAGACGGCTGCTGGGCACCAGACCCTTGCGTCATGAGCAAAGACTGCGACGGGACGGCGTCGACTGAACTGACGCTTGCGGACATCGTCCGCTACGTCGACGGTGCCTGACGACGCGATGCGCTCGAGCTAGAAGTACCAGGCCAGCTGGACAAACAGACTGGCCTCGTTCGACAGGAATCGAGTCGGGGCGGCCGGAATGCCACCGTATTCCGTGCCGTCCGCACCCAGCGGCAGGGCAACGGCAAACTGCAGCAGGAGATCCTGCTGCAGGTCTCGTTGCGCGACGATCTGTAGCAGCCCGCTCGGATCCTCGACGTTGACGAACACGTTCGGCGTCAGGAGAAACAAAGGGGTGATCTCGATCGTTGCGCTCGCGGCGAGGTACGCCCGCCCGAGATTGAACAGCTCACCTCGGCCGACTCGCTCGAGCAACGCAGGGTTCGTGACCAGGTCTTCTGCCCCGTAGCGACCATCAGATTGACCAAATCCGTTGTAGTAGAGCTCGACGGCACCGCTCGTGTTCTTGCCACCCGTCATCCATGAGGCGCTGAGGCTCGTGACAGCCGAGACCGTGACCTCCTCCCCATCACTCACGATGACGTCGCCGCGCCACACGGCGCCACCAACGCTCAGGTTGCCACCAACTCCCAAGAGGCCGTCGCCGTAGTGCTCGGCAACGAGCACGTCGAGCTCTCCTGCTCCAAACAGAGCGTGGTACTTGAGAGCCACCGAGCCGCGGTCCTGCTCGACGTCACCAGTCAGCGGATCGCGTCTCAGCACCACGACACCCTGCAGATCGTCACCACGAGCGCGCAGCAGCTGACCGTAGAGCATGTCGTCGCCGGTCTTGTACTCCTTGTCGACCGCGGTCGGGTCGAACGGATTGAAGATGTCCATGGGGTTGAACAAGAACCCGTTCCCCCAGGTGACTGCCTGACGCCCGAATCGAAGAACACCACGCCGACCAGTCAGTCCCACCGAAAGACGGTCCAGTCTCGTGAGCAGCGCAAACCGCCGCTCGTCCAAGGCGACGTGTGTCAGATCGAACAGTCGCGTCGAATCCTCCGGGAAGCGGCCCGGCTGAAGGGACCCTGCCAGGGGCAGCGTCCGGCTCGCCTCGATCGTGTCTCCGTAAAGGGTAATGACTTGCGCGTCTGCCTCGACGTCCCATCGCCCTCTGCCTACTTCGAAGTTGACGCGTGCGTCGACGTTGACGTCCCCCGACGTGCTGCCAAAAACGTCACGCAGCGCGCTGTCGTCGTCGAAGGCGGCGGCCAGGAGCTGTGGTTTGAGATGTCCTGTGAGTTCGATGTCGGCACGTCGACCCTGCCCACCTCCCGCTGAAGCGTCATCCTCTGGAGCTACCAGGAGACCGACGACGAGAGCCGCTGCGAACACCCAAACACTCAACTGTGACTCGCCGTCTCCGGCGGACCGTCGCCGACGATTCGGCCGTCGAGCAGACGCACCTGACGCCTCGTGTAGCCCATGACCTGCAGGTCGTGCGTCGCGATCACGAAGGTCGACCCCAGAGACTCGTTGAGCTCGACGAACAGCTCCATGAGCTGCTGCGACGAACTGGAGTCGAGGTTTGCCGTCGGCTCGTCGGCCAACACGATCGCGGGTTCTGACGCGATGGCCCGCGCCACCGCGACTCTCTGCTGCTGTCCACCCGACATCTGGGTCGGCCGTCGATCGCCCAGGCCGTCGAGACCCACCTGAGCCAGCACGGCACTCGCGCGGTCGCGCCTGGTGGCTGTAGCCACCCCCTGGACCTGCATGACGAACTCGACGTTTTCTCGAGCGGTCAATACTGGAATCAGGTTGTAGGCCTGGAAGACGAAACCGATCTTCTCCAGTCGAAGCCGAGCGCGCTCCGCCTTGCCCAGACCGTCGACGCGCGTTCCAGCGACAGTGATGCGGCCGCTGTCCGGCGGATCGAGCCCGCCAATGGTGTTGAGCAGAGTGGTCTTCCCGCCACCAGATGGGGCCGAGAGGCTCACGAACTCACCCTTCTCGATGGTCAGTGAGACGTGATCGAGTCCTACGACCTCGAGATCTCCCTGGCGATAGGTCTTGCAGACGTCGACACACTCGACGGTGACCTCCGGGGACCCCACTACGGGCGTGGACTCAGCTGCCGAGACGCTTGCCATCAGATTGCTCCAGTTGAAAGAAAACGACACGAAGATCCAGAAGACTTCTAGCTCTCGCTCAGCGCCTTGACCGGCTCCAAACGGGACGCTCGAAGCGCCGGTGACAGGCTCGCCAGGAAACCCAGGATCAAGACGGTGAGGTTGGCGATGGCGAGATCTCTCAGACCAAGCCGCGGGGTGATGACGCTGCCAACACCGTAGTCGGCCATTCCCTCCGCCACCATCGAGATGTCGATGCCGTCCGACAGGGCGCTGACCGTGAGCCACGCGAGGAGATTGCCGACAGCAAGCCCGACGAGCAGCAGCAGGACGCACTCCACGATCACCTGCGCCACGATGCTGCGCGGAGCGACTCCCAAAGCCAGCATCAGACCGATCTCACGGGTTCGCTCGAAAACAGCCATCACGAGCGTGTTGACCAGACCAAAAGACAACGCCATGAAGATGATCACGACAAACACGAGAATGAAGGCGTCGAGAAGCCCCATCATGGTCTGCAGCATCGGGTCGAGCTCCATCCACGGCTCGACCTGAAGCTCGCCACCCGCAGCCACTGCGACGTCCGCAGCAAGTCGTTCGGCGTCGCGATAGTCGTCCCCGATGATGGCGATCTCCGAGGCTTGCTCGCCGATTCTCAACATCTGTTGAACGATCGCCTCGCCGGCAAACACGAAACCCTCTTCGAACACCGCGAGGTCCGAGTCGAAGACCCCGACGATCCGGAAGCCTCGCTCCGCCACGTCGTTCTCGGGGTCCTGACTCATGACCACGACGCGCTTGCCGAGATCGGTCTCCAACCGTTCCAGGAGTTTGCGACCGACGATCAGACCTTTGTCGTCAGACCCTTCGAGGAAACGCCCTTCGGCAAGATCGTCGGCGACGAACGAAAGCAGGCGTTCGCGTTCGGGGTCGATACCGACGAGAGTCACGCCCCGTGTATCGCGCTCGCTCGTGATGACGGCGGGGACCCGCACCCGTGACGTCCAGGCCACGACGGACTCACTCTCGAGGCTCGACCTGAGCTCGCTCGAGAGCGGCGGCATGCTGTTGACAACCGTCGGATCTTCCCGGTACTCCGGGTGATGGATCTGCACGTGCCCGGGAAGAGCCCGCAGCCCGTCGCGCACCATCTGAGTGACCATTCCGCGAGCGAGCGACGCCATGAAGATCATCGACCACGCACCGAGAACGATCGCCGCGAGCATGATGAGAGTCCGACGGTAGTTGCGCCACAGGTTGCGCCAGGCAAGCTGGACGTTGAGCCACGCGAAAGCGAGCAGACTCCGCATCAGGCGCTCCTCATGGCGTCCACCGGCTCGAGCCTGCGCAACCGAAACGCAGGATAGAGCGCGGCGCAGATCGAGCCCATCATGACCATCAACGGACCGG
This sequence comes from Thermoanaerobaculia bacterium, assembly GCA_028285365.1. GTDB lineage: Bacteria > Acidobacteriota > Thermoanaerobaculia > Multivoradales > Multivoraceae > JANQPS01. The sequence goes on from JANQPS010000713.1 coordinate 5,932, forward strand.
CAACGAGCCCGATCCAGGAGAATCTCGGATAGATCACCGACGGCAGGTTGTACTGAGCGGCCAGCTCCTCGATGCTTCCCAGCGGGATTCCAGTGCGACCGATCGCGAGGAGCAGAGCCACGCCGAGTACCATGCCAAGAACGGCTCCGATCACGCCCATCAGCGTGGTCTCGAGCAGCACGACGCGCCCCAATCGTGACGGGGTGATGCCGAGCGCCATGACCACACCAAACTCCTTGGTCCGCTCCAGAACCGACATCAGCTGGGTGTTGAGCACGCTGAAAGCCACGAGCACGATCAGCACCGCGTACATGAACCAGGCGCTGGCAATATCGCTCTGGATGGCCTGTCTGAGTCCCGGCTCCAACGCGTTCCAGTCGCGCACCGCCAGGTCGCCACCAGAGGGTATGGTCTGCTCGACCCGCTGCTTGACGATGTCCACCTCGAAGAGCGACGGAGCCGTCACCACCACGCTGTGACCAGCCGACTCCATGGCGAAGATCTCCTGAAACGCGCCCAGGGGAATGTGCAGGGCAGAACGATCGAGATCGCTGATGCCGCTTTCGAAGAAGCCGACAATCGTCAAGACGCCGGCGGCAAACGAACCGTCGCGACCCGATCCCAGAATCGTGATCTCCTCACCGAGGCCAACCCGCAGGTTGTGAGCGAGCAGGGCGCCCACGACAGCCTCCTGGGCATCGAACGACTCGAGGTAACGACCTTGCCTGACGAGACCGGGAAGCGAAGAGACGCCCGGTTCGAAGAGCGGATCGACACCGACGACGGCGACTCCATAGCTGCGCTCTTCGCTCGAAGCCAGGCCAAAAGCCTGTCCTCGCGCCGACACCGTCTCGAGCTGCAGATTGGATCTCAGGTCAGCCGCCACCGTCGCTGCGGCCGGCACGACCTGTCGCAGCTTCTGCCCTTCGAGGAAGTCCTCGTGCTGAACCTGCAGGTGCCCAACGAACGGGCGCAGACTGCTGTCGATCATCAGCTGATACATCCCCAGCTGGAGCGACACGAGGAACACTAGAATGACGTTGCAGAAGACCATGGCACCAGTCGTGAGCCACGTCCGTCGAGGCTGTCGCCAGAGATTGCGCCACGCGAGCTGGAATTCCATCCTCGAGACTCCTGCGAGAGTTGGCCCGGACCTGCTCAGTCTCTGGGATTGCGAAGGTTGGACAACGTGAAAACCGATGGATCGAGATCGACGTCGAAGGTGAGCTCGTCGAACCGGATCTCGGTCCACTCGTCCTCCGTGTCGGTTTTTGCCATGCGCTGACGCGTCGCCATCATGCGCCCTCCGATGCGCCCGATCTCGAGTGCTTGCAGCGTCTTGACCAGTTCGCCGTCCTGGTCGTAGAACTCTTCGACCAGTAGGACTCCGTCTTCACGGATCTTGAGGATCTCCTTGCCCCACACGACCGCCGAGTCCTCCTTGGGAATCGACTCGACGACGTAGACGACCAAACCCTCGTGAGTCTCCTGCTCGAGCAGACGGTGGTCGTACTGGTCGACGATGTCGTCGGCGCGCGAGACGTCCTTGTTCGAGAAGTCGGAGCCCATCCAACTCTGCCCCATCATCGACGAAGGCACCTTGATCACGCGGTTGATCTTCGGGGCAAACGTCCACATGCGGTCGTCGAGAATGAGGGTGCCGGTGCCAACGTCCTTGCGCGGCGCAGTCACGCGAACCAAAGACTGATCGGAGCCTTCGGTCCAGGCTCTCATCGAAACCGAACGTTCCCAGTCCGGCCGATGAATGGTCATCGTCAGCTCGCCGTAGGACGTGCGACCGCGAAAGTTCTCCCATGCGCCGCGCACGATCTCGAGGACATCGTCAGCATCGAGCTGGACGTCCTGAGCTGATGACGCCGAAGCGCCTCCGACCATGAGCACGGCCGCGACGACGAGCCAGCCGACGAGTCGGATCGACCGGTCAACCTGTCGGGCTCTACTGCCAGTCGGGCTGCCCAAGAGGGCCAGTGAGTTGGGCAATGTGTTGGTAGCGGTTCTTCGCTTCATGGCCACTGACTCCTGCGAGCTACGTCTTTCGTACTGCTTCGCTTCCTGGTGTGATGCGCTCTTCACCGTCTTCTCTCTAGTTCTTCTAGTTCTCTAGTTCTCGAGTTCTCTGTTCTCTCTCTGGTCTCTCTGGTCTCAAGGGAGTCTCAGGCGGTCGCTGCGTTCTCGTCACGCTCGACCTTCGTCATCCACGGCAGCCATGCGTCTGGTCGCCTCGAAGACGATTGCGGCGATTTGCTCGCGCTCCTGACTCGAAAGCCCGTCCCATGTCTCTACGAACCAGCGGTCGCTGGCTTCCAATGCACCAAAGACCATCGCCACCAGAAGCTCCAGTGGCCCGTCGTCGCGAACTGCGCCGACGTCCCGACCACGCTGCAGCAGATTCATGACGAATTGTCGGGTATCGAAGAAGTGCCGCGCCACCAGCCCTTCGAGCTCCGGGTCCTCGGCGGACTGATAGGCAAGCTTGCCGATGCCAGCGAGCCAGGGCAGGTCATGAGTTTTGGGCAGGAGCTCCACGTACATCTTTTGGAGCGCGGGCCAGAACGTCTCGCGATCGAGTGACTCGATATCGACCCGAGTGCTGCCGACGACGTGATCGAAGGCGTAGGCCACGACGGTCTCGAAGAGGTCAGCCTTGTCGTCGAAGTAGTAGTAGAAGACCCCTTTCGAAAGCCCTGCCCCAGCGATGATTCGGTTGAGTGACGCCCCCCGATACCCGTGCTGCGCGAACTCGTTCGCCGCGCACTCGAGCAGTTCACTGCGCCTCTCGGCAGACAGGTTTTCGAAACGGGGCCTAGGAGACACGCGTCACTCTCACTCATTCCATCCCTGCGGTCAGCCTTCGGATCAACCGCCTCAGCGGGCCGCTCCGATCACTTCGACCGATCGTTCCAACCGTGCATTCCGACTGGTCAATTTCCGACTGGCCATTCCGACCGGCTATTCCGACCAGGTGGATAGACCAATCGGTCTAGATACTAACTCATTCCCTCACGGAGTCAAGCGACACAACTCGTACCGCAGCCAATGCCGTCGGCAATCAGGTGACCGGTCGCCTCCCGCACGCAACGAAGAGACGCCCGCCGTGGATGTGCGGCGAGCCGGGGAGGAAACGCATCGAGAAGTCCTCGCTCGCGTCTTCGAGGGGGCGCCACACCTGGCGCCTCAAGTCGGCGCGCGCAATGAGCTCGACGTAGAGACTCTGCGGGACTCGGCGCTCCGACCACACGTCCATCACCAAGAAGCGTCCGCCGGGACGAAGTCGTGCGAAGGCTTTCGCAAACACCTCTTCCCACTCGGGAATGGCACTGAGTCCAAGCGTGCAGGTCACCACGTCGAAACCAGCCTCGGGGCCGCTCAACGAGGATCGATCCAAGGCTCGGGCATCGACGAGATGGAGGTCGACGTTCTTCCAGCCCGCCCGCGCGATCCGCCTCGCGGCCTTCCCGAGCATCCCGGTCGACGCATCCAGTCCGACTATCCGCCCTCGCTCACCGCACAACCGCACCAGCAACGGGAAGTTCTGGCCGGTTCCGCAGGCGAGATCGACGATCGAGGCCCCCTCTACATCGCCGAGCTCGGCGAAGGCCAGCGACCTGGACCGGCGGTAGACCCGCTCGATCGCGGGGTCGTAGAAGTGCGCAAAGACGTCGTACCAACCCATTCGCTGGAACCTCTCTTCGACGGGTCGAGACGCGACGAGTCGATCTCGTCTAGTCGATCTCGTCGAAGTAAGGTGCGTGAAGCCTCTCCTGCCCCAGACGCTGTTTGATGGTGTTGCGTCCCAGCTGGTACATGTGCACTTCGTCGGGACCGTCTCCGATCTGCAAGAAGCGACCGGAGATGTAGATGTGCACGAGCGGAGTGTCGTTCGAGACCCCTTTGCCACCAAACGCCTGGATCGCCCGGTCGGCCACCTTGGCGGTCATGGCGGGCACCACGATCTTGATCATGGCGATCAGGTCGCGTGCAGCCTTGGCTCCCTCGCGATCGATGGTGTCCGCGGCCTTGAGCACCAGCAGACGAGCCTGCTCGATCTCGCAGCGAGAACGGGCGACCTCCTGACGAATGCTGCTGTAGTCAGCCACCCGCTTGCCGAAGGTCTCGCGCTCGCTCACCCGACGACACATGTAGTCGAGAGCGCGGTCGGCTTCGCCGACGAGACGCATGCAGTGGTGAATGCGGCCCGGACCGAGTCTTCCCTGCGCGATCTCGAAGCCCCGACCTTCGCCGAGAATCAGGTGGTCCGCCGACACGCGCACCTCGTTGAGCGCCACCTCCCCATGTCCGCCCGGATGGTGATAGTCGTTGAAGACCGGCAGGTCACGCACGATCTCCACGCCTGCGGTGTCGCGCGGCACGATGATCATGCTCTGCTGGGCATGTCGCGGCCCCTCGGGATCCGTCTTTCCCATGACGATGAGCATCTCGCAGCGCGGATGTGAGATGTTCGAGGACCACCACTTCCGGCCGTTGATCACGTAGCTGTCGCCGTCGCGTTCGATCCGAGTCTCGATGTTGGTCGCATCCGACGAGGCCACCTGGGGCTCGGTCATCAGGAACGCCGAACGGATCTCTCCGTCGAGCAACGGTTTGAGCCACCGCTCCTTTTGCTCCTCGGACCCGAACTTGGCGAGCACCTCCATGTTCCCGGTGTCCGGCGCAGCGCAGTTGAATACCGTCGACGCCCAGGGCACTTTGCCCATTTCTTCCGCGAGCGGTGCGTATTCAAGGTTGGTCAATCCCGGACTCAGTTCCCCGTATTCTTCCGGCAAGAACCAGTTCCACATTCCCGCCGCCTTCGCCTTCTGCTTGAGGGGCTCGAGAAACGCTGGTACCTCGTCGGGAGACTCGTGGGTGAGCTGAATGACCTGTTTCTCGAGCGGGTAGACGTGCTCATCCATGAAGGCCAGGAGCCGCGAGCGCAGCTCCACGGTGGTCGCGTCGTATTCGAAGTTCACCGGAATCTCCTTGAAAGCACGCCCCGAGCGCGCGTAGTGTCCGCCTTGTCACGTGCGGCAGTCCGCGAGTGCCGCGCGTCGCCGCAAGCTATCGCGAAGCCACTGCAGCACCGTACTAGATCACTTCCCAGTCCATACTGATCTCTCCAACTGATCTCACCAACTCATCTCTCAAACTGATCCTGCAACTGTCATGAGCAACGCCACTCTCCTCGTCTCTTGCCCTGACCGTCGCGGCATCGTGGCCGCACTTGCACAGCTCCTCTACGGACACGGCGCCAACATCCTCGACTCCGATCAGCACACCGACCTCGACGCGGGCATGTTCTTCCAGCGCATCCACTTCGACCAGTCGGATCTGCGCACCGACGAGACGACTCTGAGAGGAGCCATCTCGGAGGTCGCCGACCGTTTCGACATGAACTGGCGTCTGGAAGACCCGAACCGAAAGCGCCGGGTCGCGCTCTTCGTGACCAAGGTCGAGCACTGCCTCTACGATCTGCTCCTCAGGGAACGGTCCGGGGAGCTCAACGGGCAGGTGGCAGCGATCGTCAGCAACCACGAGAAGCTCCGCCCCGTGGCAGATCAGTTCGACGTGCCGTTTCACTATCTACCCATCGATCGAGACAACAAGGCCGAGCAGGAGCGCCGCCAGCTGGAGATCCTGGCCGAGAACGAGATCGATCTCGTGGTCCTGGCCCGGTACATGCAGATCTTGAGTGAGGACTTCCTCGCGCACTACCCCTCTCGCATCCTCAACATCCACCACTCCTTCCTACCCGCTTTCATCGGCGGCCGCCCGTATCACCAGGCGTACCGTCGTGGCGTCAAGCTAGTCGGCGCCACGGCTCACTACGCCACGACGGACCTCGACGAAGGACCCATCGTCGAACAGGACGTCGTCCGCTGCTCGCATCGCGACTCCGTACGTGACCTGATCCGCAAGGGCCGAGACCTCGAGCGTGTCGTGCTGGGCCGTGCCGTGCGCTGGCACCTCGAGGACAGAGTGCTCGTCTACGGCAACAAGACAGTGGTCTTCGACTGACGCGCCGCCGCGGCGCTCGCAGAAGACGCCGAGAGACCTTCCACCTCCCGCAACGGCCGCCGGGGGGCTAGTCGACTGCCAGGTACACCCTGCCGGGCGCCCGCCGCCACGGCCGCTCGCCACCCGGTAGCCGAGCGATCTGGACCCAACTCGTTGGCACGTCCCAGTCCAGCCCGACTGCAACTCCTGGGTCGAGCTCGGGGCGGCGACTTCCGCCAACGATGACCAACGCTCGGGGCTGGACATGCGACGGCGCCTCAACGATCGAGCAGCGGGTTCGGCCGCGAAAGCGGTTCTTCATCTCGACGAACTCGCAGAGAGCTGCGTCCGCTGCGAACTGTCCACCAAACCCGCTCAGCGTGGCATAGACGTGCCTCTGGTCCGCCATGGCGTCGCGAAACGTCTCCGACATGCGCGCACAGTCCTTGACTGCGATCACGGCGAGGACCAGCCAGACGACTCTGAGAAACAGTCGCCGCGCTTCCGAGAGTCGTCGGGGCTGTCGCCGCCACAGACTGCCAGCGACGATCGCGGCAGGAATCACAGCAACATGGAGAGACTGTGCGAGTCGGCGCGCGGCGGCGGCTTCGCCGACGAGGGCCGGCCACAGCAGCTGAACCACGATCGGAGTCGACATCCACAACAGACAGAGTCCGAAGGCCCAGCGGCGACGGCCACTCGCGAGCCCGACGACGAGTCCGAGTATCGCGACCACAAACACCAGACCGTACTCCGAGTAGCGGAAGCCATCGTGTCCGCCCCTCGGAATACCGGCGATGCGCTCCACCCAGAAGCTCGCGTCCGCCAACACGAGCCCTGG
>JANQPS010000725.1 GCA_028285365.1 Thermoanaerobaculia bacterium
AGCCGCGAGACAGTGGGGCCTTGCCCAACCTCTCGAGCAAGCGAATCGTCGAAGGCGACTGTTCCACATAGCGGACTAGTTCACTGCCGTCATCCGCCAGGATGCGAATCGGACCCTCGGGGCGCTCCTGCACCACTTCCACGTCCGCCGCCGCAATCGTCTGTCCCTCGAAGAGAATGTGAGCTAACTGAAACCAGCGGCTCTTGGAGAAGATCTCGGCCCAGGGCTTGCCGTCGCTCCACTCGTAGAACTCGCGAATCGCCTGACTCAACGCCTTCAAGTGATGGCAACTACTTCGCCGCCCTGCAGCACAACTGCAGAAAGTCAGCGGACGCTGGCTCCCGGCAACGTTGGCCAGATGGACCGCGAGCCCCGGATCCGGCTCATGGGGATCCGGCAGGAGCCCGATGCCAGTGCGATGGAACTCCAGATTGGGAAATGCGTGCGGAATGGTCTCGCGAGCTGCCATCGTCAGGTCATCGTGAAGGGTTCAGGAGCTGGTCGAAAGGGGTCCAAACCCACAAAGGCCAACGAATTCGTAAGCAGACGAGTATAGCCAGCGAGCCCTGGTTTCCGATACCCAAAACACGCGCGATCGCACCGGGCCGACGCTGCTTTGGCCCTCGATGCCCGCACACTGACAATCGCTCGCAGCCTGACACCCAAGCCGACCACCACCACAAACCCGGCACCTGCAGTGAAACCGAGTCGCTCTAACTCAGATTTCTTCAATTTCTTTTGAAAGCACGCTCAATGGCTTCGCTAGGGATCCGCTACCACAAACCTGGCACCCGATCATCCGATCATCTGGCACCCGATCCGATCGTCGGCCCGGTCCACGAACCCGGCACCTGGGTCCTGGGTCCTAGCGCGGTCGCCTTGTCCACGCGGGTGGCACCCGATGTCCAAGAGGCTGGCACCTGATCCCTGGCGATCGGGGCGGATCGGCTCAGGGTTCTAGGCAAGGGAGGACGTCCTCGGAGAAGTACGGCTCCTGATCCACCCAGAACATGTAGCGAACCGCGAGGAAGTCCCTGGCAAACGCTTCCAGAATCGGGACGAGGTTCTCGCGACCTTGCGACGCAGCATCAACCTCTTCGGCCAAGTCCCCATCCGCGCCGGTACGACCGATGTAGTTCCCGTCCTGGACCGCAACTCCGAAGGCGGCGCCGGTGCCAGCCTCGCGCATCAACGCCAGCGGATGGTTGAGTTGAGCCTTGCGCGTGAACATGAGGTCGGGAGCGCCGAGAGCGACGCCGATCTCCAGTCCGTGGGCGTAGACACCGCGCAGGTACCCCCGATCCTCCCAGGGCAGCCACTCTCCAGGCATGAAGTTGGCGTACTGCATGGTCGTCGTCGAAGGGAAGGCAGCTCGAAGCGCCGTCATCCTCGCCTTGATGGCCTCGTAGTACTCGCGTGGCGAGAACAAGGCCCCGGGGTCGGCGAGCCCGATCGCCGTCTCCTGGAGGTTGATGCCCTCCAACTCGCCGGCAAATTCCTCACCCAAGGCGTTCAGCAGCAGCGCAAATCGACGCTGTACCTCGCGGTTCCAACGCTTGGCCACCCAACCCTCGGCCTCACCCTGGTGATTGACCTGGACCAAGGCACCATCATCGAACTCGGGCGACCGGAGATAGTCGGGTACCGCTTGGACCGCAGGATCGAAGGTGGCATCCTGGAGCTGGACGAAGAGCTTCTTGTCGTGCGCTGCCAGCAGATCGAGATCCTCTCGAATGGCCACGAAGTCGTACTCGTCCCGGCGCGGCTCGAGGAGACGCCAGGGGTACATGATCTGTGCGCCCAGGAAACGAGGATGCGCGAGCAGCGCATGGCCTTCGAGGCGAGCGCGGTCGCGCGCCAGGTAGACCAGATGATCGATCTGGCTGTCTGGGATCGGACACGACGCTTCGAGGTACTTCTCGTGCGCATCGGCGTACCTCTCCGACGGATTCGTCCACTCCTGACTCGTCAGGTTCGCAGGAGCCCAACAAAAAGCACAGAAAGCGACGACCACCGCGACCAGCTCAGTCCGCAAACCTGGCACCAAGCGCACCATCAATCCTCACCATCAATCCACATCGCCAACACTCCGCGGCAAACAACAAGTAGGACTTCAGGCCAGTCTCCTCCTCACCAACTCCCGCCGACGCGCCAGCAGAACGATAGACCGCCAGGAGCACACCAACAAACGCCATGACCAGGTGCCAACCCGTCGCCGGCTGTCGTGTACTCGAAGCACCTCCTGCGACCCGTCTCACGAGCTAACTGACTCCATCTCAAGCGTCCCCGCGACGTTTGCGTCGAACGAGCCGGCTTGACATGCGAGCAGGGCTCCACTAGCTTCTCCCTGCCAAACAGGAACAACTCGTCAGACGATCATGACTCTCATCCCCCCGCAGAAGAACACGTCCGGAACCGCCGGCATTCTTCTCGTCGTCCTCGTTATCGTCCTGCTGCTTATGAGCACAGGGGCTGCTTGACGACTACGGAACAACGAGTCAACTAGAGCGAGCCCCCAGCCAACCGCTGGGGGCTTTTTGCGTTCAGGAGAACTCCTCGAGACGATTCGGCTCGGTGGCCTTCATCAAACGACTGACGATCTCGACTCCCGAACCTCAGCTTCCCGACCCCGAATCACCGCCCAGAACCCAGCCTCACGCCTCACTTACGGAGACAACAGCCAATGCCCATCAGCAGCACCGAGTGGATCTTCATGGACGGAGAGTGGCTTCCTTGGGACCAGGCCACCCTCCACGTCACCGCCCACGGCCTGCACTACGGCTCCAGCGCCTTCGAAGGCATCCGTGCGTACAAGACGAATCAGGGAACCGCCATCTTCAGACTCGAGCCCCACGTCGAGCGCCTCCTCGATTCCTGCAAGATCATGCGGATGGACATGACCTCCTACGACGCGGAGCTGCTCAGTCAGCTCTGCATCGAGTCGGTCAGCCGCAACCAGCTGGACTCTTGCTACATCCGACCGATCGTCTTTCGCGGCGGCGGTGAGCTGGGACTCAATCCTCTTCCCTGCCCGACCACCGTGGCGATCTTCGCCGTCGAATGGGGCCGCTATCTCGGCCAGGACGGCATCGAGCAAGGGGTCGACGTCGGAATCAGCAGCTGGACCCGCTTCAACGCCGCCACCTCCTCACCACTCGGCAAGATCGGTGGACAGTA
>JANQPS010000345.1 GCA_028285365.1 Thermoanaerobaculia bacterium
GAGATCCTCGTCCCCGGGGTTTGATGTCTACCCCAACAACTTCGACCTCGTACGTCTCGCGGCAGCTCTCCAGGTTGTCTACTTCCATGGAATCAAGCATCTGCAGATCGAACCGGTCGGCGTCGGCTCGCTGATCAGTGAGATCCTGAGCTACTTCCCCGGGGTCCAGATGTTCTTCGTGATCAGTGGGTTTCTGATCTCGATGTCGTGGGAGCGCAACAGCGATCTGCGCAGCTATACACGCAACCGCTTTCTGAGGATCTATCCAGCGCTCTGGCTGGCTTTCCTGGCGGCCCTCGGACTCGCGATCGTCACGGGCCATGTCGACCTCGCTCGCGTCGCGACACCCTCGTTCTGGATCTGGGTCGTGAGCCAGACGACCGTGCTCCAGCTGTACAACCCGCCGTTCTTGCGCGACCTCGGAGTGGGCGCGATCAATGGGGCTCTGTGGACGATTCCCGTCGAGATTTCCTTCTACGTCTTCCTCCCGATTCTCTACTGGCTTGTGATCGATCGCTTCTCTCGACGCCGCGCGGACGTCACCCTCATCGCTCTCGGCCTGGTGTCATTCTCGATCTACTACCTGGGACTGTTCGGACCGTGGGGCCGTGACGAGCCCTTGCTTCGATTGATGCGCTTCACGCTCGTCGGGCATCTGTTCATGTTTCTCGCAGGGGTGTTGTGGCAGCGCCATCTCGGACGTATCACTGGCTGGCTAGAGAATCGTTTCGCGCTGCTGGTCTCGTTCTATGTCGTCTTCAAGCTCACTACAACGGATGTCGACCCTTCCGGAGCAGTCGGTTATCTGCTCATCTTGACATCGCGCATGCTGCTGGCCGCTGTCACGATCTCCGCCGCCTTCTCACTCCGCGGACTCAGCTCTCGCGTCCTCGGGCGCACCGACGTGTCCTACGGCGTCTACTTGTTCCACGTCCTCGTGATCAACCTATTCGTCGAGTATGGCTGGACGGGAGACGTTTCATACCTCGTCCTGATATTCGCGATCGTCCTCGTCATAGCTTGGTTGTCGTGGACATTCGTCGAACACCCAGCACTCAGGCTAAAGAGACGGAGCATTCACCCATGAGTCCGACGAGCATCAGAACCCAGCTCTCGTCAAGAATGCCGTGCGGAGACATAGACACGCTGGCCGCTCCGATCGTCATGAATCAGCTTCACGCCACTGGCACAAGAGATTCCAAGGAACTCCATTTTGGCACTGATCAAGCGCTTCGTTGAATGGAATCGACGCTGCTCGTACGCCCTCGTCAGGCGCTTCCCCCGCTTCTTCAAGAAGCTCAGCCATCAGGAGGAGCTGCGCCGCCGAATCCAAGCCACACTGGAGTCGAAGCCCGAGCGCGTCCTCGAGGTCGGGGGCATCGATCGGCCGCTCATCGCGAGAGGTCAGGGCTTCGAATACGTTGGGTTGGATATCGAGGAGAAAGATGAGTGTCATGAGATCTACGACAGATTTCTCGTGCAATCAGTCGAAGAGCCCATCGCCGGTGAGTACGACGCGATCATCTCGATCACACTACTCGAACACGTCCCCAACAACCAAGCAGCGCTGCAGAGCATGTTCGCCGCGCTCAAGCCCGGAGGTGTCATGCACCACTACATCCCCGGCAAGGGGCATCCATACGCTCTGATACTGCGCCTCGTCGGACCCACCTGGCAGAAGCGACTGATCGAGATCACCCGCGAGAAATCCAAGGCAGCGACCGGGTATCCGACCTTCTTCGATCACTGCACGGCCAATGCGATGACTCGACTCTTCCGGAGGACCGGCTTCCGGAACATCGACATCGACATCCACTACAGCGCCAATGACTATTTCTCGTTCTTCGTCCCCGCGTTCGTGGTGATCACCGGATTCGAGAACGTCGCGCGCGCACTGGGTCTCAGCTACTTCGCCGCTGGCTATGTCATCAGCGCCCGAAAGCCATCGGCCTGAAAGGGGGCTCAAGCCCCGTCCGAGCGGCTGCTTGGTTCGTACCCCAGGCGAAGCATGCGATCGTGGCAAATCGACTCGATCCGAGCGAGGTTGGCCGCTCCAAAGAAGTGCGTCCACGTTCTTCCACGATCTCCCGCAGGCTGAAACTGGACGTCCACCTTGTCTGAGATGTCGACTGTCGCTTCGCGACCGAGCAACGCTGCAAGACGGCGGACTTCGCCCACTTTGTCTCGAACGAAGTCCTCATAGCGCACCAGGTGAAAGCGGCTCGTCTCATCGAGATACACGTCAGCGAAGAAGTTCCAGCGATGCGAAATCCGGTCGATGTAGTGCTCCCCTTCGAGCCCGAGCCATGACGAATCGAGCACCAGGCCCCAGCCCGGATTCGTCGTCAGCTCGGATCCAGCGTCGGTCGCCCCGAGATCACCCGCCAATGAAACCGCATTCAGGAGGCTCCGGGTCACGTCTCGCGGATCGCGCACGACCATCACCATGGACGAACGCGGAAACGCGGCGCGTAGCTCGGGCACGAAGAGCGTCAGATTCGGCTCTTTCACGACTGCACGGGAGAATCCCAGCCGGTTTCTTCTGATGAACCCGTCGAAAGTATCGCCGTGCCGAGCAAGCACACGTTGGTACGTCGGCCACCAGACCTCTCGAAGTAGATCGATCGTGACGTCGAGATCGCATGCCTGCGCGAGCAGGGCAGCGATTGCCGACGTCCCGGACTTCTGATGCCCAAGTATGAAGACCGGATGAGGATGGACACGGCAGAAGAGGTTGCGCGACGCGTAGGCGAGATCTCGCATTCGGAGACCCAGGGGACGCGTGTACCGCCTCATCGCCTTCGGAAGAAGCAGATGGCGGTCCGAAGGCATGGAGTCACTATACCAACTCGTCCGTGAAGTCACGGATCTACCCTGGATGTGACACGTGGGATACGTTGATCTCGATGAAGATTGCTTTCGTATTCTTCTTTCCTCTCGGAACCGGTGGCCACTTCAATTCCGCTCTTTCCCTGATCAGACGACTCATCGATTTCGGTCACGAAGTGCTCGTCTTGTCGCCGGGTGGCGAAGACGCGGTCACGGCAGCGTTCCGCAGTGCGGGAGCCGCGGTGGAGGCCGTTCCGGACCTCGCCCGCTGGCGCTTCCTGCCCCGCCCCGGTGTCGTTCGTGAGATGTCCGAGCTCTGCGCGGTCTCGGGCGTCGATCTGATTCACGCGCAAAGCCCGTTTGCCCTTGCACCTTCACTCCTCGTTGCAAACCGGCTTGGCTTGCCCTGCGTCGCGACGCTCGCTGGAAAGGCACCCAGAGCTCGACGACCACCGCATCGGATCCCTGTCGTCTGTTACAGCCAGGAGCTCATCGACGACTTGCTCAGGAGGGGCCGTCCAGCGGAGTCGACGACTACGCTCGTGCGTGCCCGACTCGATCTCTCTGCCTTCAGTCCCGGCAAACCGGATCCAAGCTGGCTCGCTCGCCACGGGCTCCAGTCCGACGCCCGCAACACAGAGATCACGCGAGTCGTGACCGCGATCCGTCTCGACCACGACAAGCGTCCCTGGCTCGAGGCGATCCTCTCATTCGTGGGTTCAGAACAAGCGCGGAAGTCACCGATGAGAGTCTACTTGGCTGGCGAAGGCCCTCTCAGGTGCGAGCTGGATCGGGCCGTGTCGACAGTGCCCAACAGAGACGACGGAGAGCCCGTGCTTCGCCTCATCGGCGGACTGACCGGCGAGGCGGAGATGCGCAACTTCTATCGCTTCGGCCATCTAGCAATGGGGATCGGGAGGTGCGCGCTCGAGGCGATGGCGTGTGGCCGCGCGACCGTGGTCATTGGACCGGCGGGACAAGGCGTCGCCGTTGACCCGACCAGCGTGGTCGAAGTCAGTCGATACAACTTCTCTGGGCGGCACTTCGTGGAGTCGACGACTGGAAAGCGGTCTCTAACCGACGTTGTGACTCATCTTGCTCGAGACGAACGTGCTCGCGGCCGCATCGCCGATTTCGGAAGCCAATACGTGCGGAAGAACTACGATGCAACTGTGGGGGCTCGTGCGCTGATCGATGTGTACCAGGCGGCTGGCAGCCGTGGTCGGAGTACGATGAAGACAACCTGTTGGATCGTTTCCGATGCCGTGCGCCAGCTGCGCGATCGTGTTGCGCAACGCCTGTAGCGAGCGAGCGCGCACGCTCCGGCTCGAGCAGCGAATCTCCGATAGACTCGCAAGGGCGAGTCGGCTCGCCCATGGAGGCGACCGTGACCAATGAGCCCGATGACTGGAAGCACGGCGGTGGGCCGGCCGGCACTTTGGAGATCCCTGGAGGTCAGCAGCCGAACGGGAATGTTCGTACGAGTGGAGCGAAGAACTCGGCAACCCGGCTGATGGCGGCCGCTCTCCTGACGTCCGAGCACGTTCGGCTCGACAACTTCCCCACCGAGCTCATCGATGCGCGAGTCAAGGCCGACTTCCTGACCAGAGTCGGGGCGGACGTGAGATTCGCATCGGACACACAATCACTCACGATACAAGCTCGAGAAGTCACCACTGCTCCGATCGAGCGCTACGACCATCCGATTCGAACCACCTATCTGCTCGCCGCCGGCCAGCTCATGCGCAACGGCATCGCGCGCATTCCCTACCCCGGAGGATGTAGAATCGGGAGTCGGAAGCACGACCTCCACATCATGACCTGGGAGAAGTTCGGTTGCCGCGTGTTCGAGCGGCCCGAATTCATCGAAATCGACTGCCCACGTCTGAACCAAGCCGAGATCACGTTCCCCTTCGCGACCGTGGGCGGCACAGAGAATGCGCTCCTCTGTGGTGCCGTGGCCAGCGGCACGAGCATCATTCGCAACGGCTACGTCACCCCCGAAGTCGAGGACCTCGTGGATCTGCTCCGGTCGATGGGAGCCTCGATCGAGGTGACCGGCCACAGTCGAATCGAGATCCACGGAAGACCCGAGCTGCGCGGAGCCGAGCACCGGGTGATTCCGGATCGAATCGAAGCGCTGACCTGGATCATCTATGGGGCACTGTCGGGAGGTCGGCTGAGAGTCGAGGGAGTGCCCTTCAGCGCCCTGCAAGTGCCTCTGATCCACCTGCGGCACGCGGGGATCGATCTGGTGACGGACGACGACTCGGTCGACATCCATCGGGAGGCCACTCATCACGGTGAGATCCAACCCTTCGAGCTGGCGTGCGGCACTCACCCAGGCGTCATCTCCGACATGCAGCCGTTCTTCGTTCTACTCGCTCTCGGCGCGGCTGGTGCGAGCCGAGTGGTCGACTATCGCTACCCAGAGCGCATCGCGTATCTCTCTCAACTGGCGAAGCTCTCCCAAGGCGGGATCGAGTGGACGCCAGGTGACATCCACATACACGGACGTGCGTCCTTTCGAGGTGCCGACGTCCAAGCCACGGATCTTCGCGGCTGCATGGCTCTGATCTTGGCCGGCCTGCTCGCCCAAGGTACGACGCGGGTCCACAACGTGGAGATGGCACTGAGGGGATACGACCGGCTGCTGACGAAGCTTCAGGGCCTGGGCCTCCGAGTGAGGCTGCAATCGATCCGCCAAGACGCGCACAGCGGAGTCTAGCTTCAGTGAGTCATCTGACGCGTGGTCGGCAAGCGCGGATCGAGCCCGCGTCCTCGACCTTTCTCTTCGATCGCGCGCGAACGGGTCGCTCTCGGTTCCGAGTGGGCGAGCTAAGGAGACCCGAAGTCGTCTGGCGCTGCCGCCTCCCGAACCATCCGCCCAGAGGACCGGAGTCCACCCCCGCGTTCGATCACGGCGGAAACCTGTACTTTGGTTGCCACGACGGCTGCGTGTACTCGCTCGGCGCCGACGGTCACCTGCGCTGGGTGTTCAGAGCGGGGGACAAGGTCTACTCGAGCCCGACGGTCGTCGCCAACACATACGTGCTCGTCGCTTCCGGGGAAGGCAGACTCCTATGCCTCACCCTCGATGGATCACTCCACTGGGCCTATGACATCGACGGTCGAGAGCTCTTGGACGGCCCGTACCAGCGTCAGAGGCATCGACTTTTTTCGGCCTTGCAGCGGCCTCGCTACCAGGGCAGCCGGACCACACGCTGCTGGTCGTCGCCGAACGTCTCCCCAGACGATCGTGTCGTCTACGTGACGAGCCGTGGGCTGGGCCTCCACGCCGTCGACCTGCAATCT
>JANQPS010000779.1 GCA_028285365.1 Thermoanaerobaculia bacterium
CCAAAAGGTTCGGGGACCGGGGCGCGGTCGACCTGAGCGCGCTGCTCGGCTACTACTCGATGATCTCGATGTTCCTGAACGTCTTCGCGATACCGGTACCGCCGGAGGAGACTGCCCCCTATCCCGAGTGAGCGATCGTCAGCCCGCGCGCCGCT
This sequence comes from Thermoanaerobaculia bacterium, assembly GCA_028285365.1. Classification (GTDB taxonomy): domain Bacteria; phylum Acidobacteriota; class Thermoanaerobaculia; order Multivoradales; family Multivoraceae; genus JANQPS01. Next base: position 156 of record JANQPS010000779.1, read on the forward strand.
TCGCGACAAACAGCGCTTCGGCCAGGATCAGGTTGGGTACCCAGGCCAGCCAGGCCACGGTCTGATACGACGCCTCGAAGCTTGCACCCAGAGCGCTCAGGAGAGGCAGGTAGACGCGCAGCATCACCGCCGCGAAGGTCAGCGCAAAACTCCGGATCATCCAGACGCGGTGGAGCGCCAGGCGACGTGCTCGCGCGTGCCAAACGGCCATACCGGTAAACCAGAGCCAGAGGACCGCGAGAATTCCGAAACCGACGCCGGTCGTCAGGCCGCCGAAGGCTCCGAAAGCCAGAACAAATCCGCCCAGCCCGCTGACGGCAACGCCGCCCACATACAGGTAACCGAGCCCACGATGAAGGCCTGGAAAGCGACGTCGCAAGACCTCGACGAACTGAAACGGACCGACGAAGAGCGCGATAGGACCACCGATGAAGTGCGCGGCGAAGCGCAGGTATCGATCCCGCATGACGACTACGAAGTGCTCGGAGATGCCTCCAGTGGCCGCGTCAGCCGCCTCAGAATCGCCAAAAAGGACTTCAGGCCCCAAGAAGAGGAATCGAGCGCTGATGACGGCGATGACGGCGCTCGAAACGGCCATGACACACCAGCCGAACCAGGTGAAAGCCCCCCAACCTGGTCGTCGATCGTGTGGACTCGCTGCTACCGCGGTGTCTATGGCCATCGTCCCCGCCCACCTTCGCCGTTGTTCTCGCCCTGGTCGAATCAACAGGGCCTACGAAGCCGAGTCCCTCCGAGTTGCCCAAGCACGTACTTTCCACGGGTCAGCGTGACGGAGTTCTCTTTGAGTACGTCACCCATGGGCCGGTAGCAGAGATCCGGCTCGAGTCCGGCTCCATGGCTTCGGCAAGAACGCCGGCAAGGCGTCAACGAAGCGCTTCGAGCTGCTCCCGATACGGCGCGAGGTCACCGTCGCGACCGAGCTGCTCGCTGAGCTCGATCAGCTGTTCGAGGGCACGAATCTGCAGCTCGTCAGAAACCGTCGTACTCGCTTCGATCAGGGGCCAGATCTCGAGCAGCTCGCCGAGGCTGGCCTCTGTAGCGCCACGCTTGGCAGCGACCTCGGCGAGGATCACGCGCGCGCGGAGTAACTTGTCGTCGCCCTCTCGCTGGCTGATGCGATAGATCCTGAGAGCCTCATCGAGCAGCGACTCGGCTTCGTCCAGCTCCGAGCGGCGGCTCGCAAGATCACCGAGGGTGGTCAGGTTGTCCCCGGTGAAGGGGTGTTCCGGACGAAAGCTGCGGTTGATCGCGAGGGCGTCGCGATGCAGTTGCTCGGCCTCCTGGAAGTCAGCCTCGCTGCCTGTCTGGGAAGGACCCTTGGTGTACGCGAGGAATTCGCCGACGTTGCCCATGGTCTGCGCGACTTCGGGATGGGTATCGCCGAAGACTCTTCGCAGCATCGCGAGCGAGCCACGGTAGAGCTCTTCGGCTCGCTCGGCGTCACCGACGCTGTCGTAGAGGATCGCCAGATTGTCCATCGCGATCGCCACGTTGTAGCTCACCTCACCGTAGATCTGCCGGCTGAGCTCGAGTGACTCCTCGTAGAGCGGCAGGGCTTCGTCATCCCCGCCGGTCTCCTGGAGATACGCAGCGAGTCGCCTGACGAAGCTCTCGAGCTGCGCTGGCTCGAGGTCGGGTATGCGACGAGCCTCCTCGAGCACCTCGCGCGCCAGCAGCACGGCTTCTTCGCGACGACCGAGCATCCGCAGGCCAATCGTCTTGTCGGAGATGGCCCCGATCGTCTCGAGGTGTCCCTCCCCATAGTGACGTCGGTAGATCTCGATCGACTCGTCGGCAAGATCGACGGACCTCTGCCAGTCAGCCTGCGAGTACGCCAGTCCGGAGAGGTGATCCAGGACCTCGGCAGTCTGAGGATCGTCGGCGCCAAGCTCACGCCGACGGATCGCGAGCGCCTCTTCGAACTGCCTCTGGGCAATGTCGTAGAGACCGAGAGAATCGTGAACGCTTCCCAGAGTGAGCAAGAGTCGCGACCTCGTGATCGGCCGATCCTTCAGTTCGGTCTCGATCCGTTCGGACGCCCTATCGAGCATCTGGCGAGCCGTCGTCGTTTCGGCGTCGAGAGTCGCTCCAGGATCGGCGGACTCGAACATCTCGACCAGGAACCCGACAACCTCGGAGACCTCGTCGCGAGCCTGCTCAGCCCGATCCCGCTCGGCCACCGTCTCCTCGAGCGCCGCTACGGCACGCCGCTCGGCGCGCACGGCCCTGAGGAAGCCGAGCGCGGTTCCGATGAACCCGACGATCAACGCCAGCAGCACGACCGCGGCCGTGCCCGCCGCGAGACGGTGACGGGCTACGAACTTCCGGAACCGATAAGACGCCGTCGGGGCCGCAGCGAGAATGGGCTCGTCATGGAGATATCGAGCCAGGTCGTCGGCCAGCTCGGAAGGGGACGCGTAACGACGCGTGCGTTCCTTCTCGAGCGCCTTCATGGTGATCCAGTCGAGGTCGCCACGCAGACGCTTGATCAACGTCGGCAGCTCGGTGCGCCGAAGCTCGGCAATGCTGCTGTCACCCCCGAGTGACGACGCCCGAGCGCTGGGCCTCGGTGGCTCTTCCTCTCTGATGCGCCGTTGGATCTCCGAGAGTCCGGCCTTGCGCAGCTCCGTGGGCTCGAAGGGGAGGGCGCCGGCCAACAGCTCGTAGAGGATGACTCCGAGTGAGTACACGTCGGTCCGGGTGTCGATGTCGAGCCCGGTCATCTCGGCCTGCTCAGGCGACATGTACTCCGGCGTTCCGATCAGCTGGCCGATCTCGGTGAAGAGAGTGCGCTCGGTCAGATGCTGATTCGTCGCCTTGGCCACGCCGAAGTCGATGATCTTGGGCGTGGCTCGGCCATCAGCCTCCGTGTGCACGAGGACGTTGGAGGGTTTGAGATCGCGATGGATCACACCCTTGTGGTGAGCATGTTGTACGCCCGCGCAGACCTCGCGCACGAGCTCCACCCTTTCGCGGGTGGTGGCTCGGCTGCGATCGCAGTACGTGGTGATCGGCTCACCGCGAACCATCTCCATGACAAAAAACGGTCGACCGCGTGGCGTCTCGCCCGCGTCATAGAC
>JANQPS010000787.1 GCA_028285365.1 Thermoanaerobaculia bacterium
CCTCGGCAATCAGGGCAATCGACTCGTAGCGTCTCCTGGCAGCCGGTTTCAGCTGGGCGACCAGCTCCACGGCGCTGCCCACAACTTCGAGATCCAGATCGATCAGGACCTGGCGATTCTCAGCGGCGGTGTATTGATCGAGAGCCTGCCCGGAGTCGAGCCGCCCATTCGACTGAGGGCGGAGCGCGTCGTCGTGCGAGAGCAAAAGAGGATGATTCGGGCCCGCGGCAACGTGTCGTTCGTCCAGGGTGCAAACACCCTGAGGTCGCGCAGGTTGTCGATCTATCTCGACGCCTTTCAGGACGAGATTCGCTACCTTCGCGCTCTATGGAAGGTGAACGGCGAATGGGAGACCCAGCTTGCTCCGGGTGCGCTCATCGCTACCCCTGAAGGGACTGCGAGGCCCGATGAGGCAGGTGCCGGCTCCACATCGACGATCCGGTACCGGGCGACGAGTCTGTCTCTGCAGCTCGACGGTTTGGGGCATCCGGTCCTCATGGACCTGGAAGGACTGAGACGAACTCCGGCGACGCTCCTCTTGACCGGGGCCGACGGTCTGCGCCGTCGGATCGCGGCGCTGCACGTCAGAGGCAACTTCAGGACCGGTGTGCTGACTGCCGCCGAGGCCGTCGGGCCAGTCGAGATCCTGGACTTGCCTGGAGATCCCGGAGACACCGAAGACGACGAGCTTCGCGACCTGGCGTTGGCCCGGGTCACCGCCGAGAATGCCAACGCCGAGTTCGACGATCTCGGGCACGTTGCTCGGCTCATTCTCGACGGTTCCGTTCACATGGTCGACGAGGAGCTGGACGTTCGAGCAGATCGCACGGTGACGAACGTGCTGGAAGCACGAACCGTCCTCACCGCGGACCCGGTGGTCGAGATGGATACTCCACAGGGGAGGCTTCGCGCGCCTGAGATCGCCGTCACGCAGGACGCTGGACTCCTACACGCAAAAGGCGGTGTGCGTGCCGAGGTCGAGGAAGATCTTGCAGCAGGTGCTCAGCTCTCGCTGGGCGACGCGGGATCAGGTCCGGTGTTCATCGAGTCGAAAGAGGCGATCATTCGACAGGCCAGCGGGGAGTTCCTCTTCCGTGAAGAAGTGCGCGCCTGGCGTGAACGCAACGTTCTCTTCGCCGATCAGCTTCGCGGCTCCAGCGAAGACAGTCGCCTCTCGGCTAGCGGCAACGTGCGTACGGTGTGGTACCCGGAGCAGCCGCCTCCGGGATCTTCCGTGGCAACCGAGGGCCAAGAGGGTGGCAGAGAGCCTGAAGGTGGCAGAGAGCCTGGAGGTGTCGACGACGACGCCGCGGCGCTCGACAACCTGCCGATCGAAATCACCGCCAATCTCCTCACTTACAGCGACAGCGAGGGCATCCTCCGCTACGACGAAGACGTGACGGCGACACAGGGGGAGCGGCAGCTGGCGTGTCAACAGATGCGGATCGAGCTCATCGAGGGAACCAGTCAAGCCGATACCCTCAACTGCTACGAAGGGACGAGCATCTTCGATCCGACGTCTGACCGGGTCATCGAGGGAGATCGAGCGGTCTACGGGCTCGAGAGTGGCATCGTCGAGGTCTTCGGAAAGCCTCAAGTGGAGATCACTGCGCCGGACATGGGGCGGATTCTCGCTCCCCGGGTGTGGTACGAGATGGAGTCTGGTGTTCTGCGCATGCGCAAGCCCGAAGAGGACGCGAGTGGGACGGAGACTGGCGGACCTGACTCTTGAATCCGTCACGAATCGAAGCCAAAGACCTGCGAAAGGTCTATCGGGGCCGGGCTGTCGTCAAGGGCGTCGCCCTCGAGGTGCGCCAGGGCGAGGTCGTCGGCCTCTTGGGCCCGAACGGTGCCGGTAAGACGACGACCTTCTACATGGTGGTCGGACTCACCCCTCCAGATGAAGGCAAGATCTACCTCGACGACCAGGAGATCGGCGACCTGCCCATGTATCTCAGGGCGCAGATGGGAATCAGCTACTTGCCTCAGGAAGCCTCGGTCTTTCGCAAGCTCACAGTCGAGAACAATCTGCGGGCCGTCTTCGAGACCCAGAATCTCTCTTCGTCGGAGATCGCTCGCCGGTCGTCACAGCTGATTCAGGAACTCGATCTGCAGAAAGTCCGCCGAAGTTATGGTCACGATTTGTCAGGAGGTGAGCGACGGCGCGTCGAGATTGCGAGAGCCCTCGCGATCGATCCGCGGTTCCTGCTGCTCGACGAACCTTTTGCCGGCATCGACCCGAAAGCCGTGCTGGGCATTCAAGAGATCATTCGGCACCTCAAGTCCATGGGGTTGGGCATCCTGATCACGGATCACAACGTGCGTGAGACGCTCTCGATCACCGATAGGGCCTACATCATCAACAACGGTGAGATTCTTCGAGCGGGCTCTCCCAAGGAGCTTTCGGCCGACCCGGAGGTCCGCAAGATCTACCTCGGAGAAGACTTTCGGCTCTGATTCGAGGGGGGACCTGGTAGCCACCCGAGCCCCGACAGACCAAGGCGCCTGGCGTCTCGTTCGAGTCTGACGAGACAACTTCGCTACCGCCGGGCTGGACTTGGCCCGGATTTGGCATACAGTTGAGGATCTGGCTCGGTAGAGATTGGAGCGTGCGGCTCTGAAGCTGAGCTCTCCGGCCTTCGATCGACGCCCATCGGGCGGTTCGCTGCCGGTCAAAACAGACACCACCTTCTTATGGCACTCGAACAGAAACTCTCCCTGAGACTGGCGCAAAAGCTGGTCATGACGCCCTCGCTTCAGCAGGCGATCAAACTGCTGCAGATGACCAAGCTCGAGCTCGAAGGAGTCGTCTCCCAGGAGCTGGAAGAGAACCCGATTCTCGAGAGCGGTGACGATATCGACGACGATGAAGGGGCTGGTGCCAACGAAGATCCGTCGATCGACACGAATCCGGATGAGCTGCCCGCCGATCCGCAGTCGACTGCCGATGCGGCCTCGGAAGGCGCATCCAGTCCCGAGTCTGCGGATGAGCCGGTCAGTCAGGTAGAGGAGCAGGACACGACCACCGATGAGTCGAAGATGGACGACATCGACCTCGATGCGTACTTCAACGACTACCTGGACACCGGGTCCGAGTTCGCGGGTGGTGGGACCTTCGAGCTTCGTGAAGCCGCCCCCATCGAAAACACGTTGACCCGAGAGCAGGATCTCTACGATCAGCTGCTCTGGCAGCTCCACATGATCGATCTGGATCCACAGCTACGCGAGGTGGCGGAGCTCATCGTCGGCAATCTCGACGAGGACGGATTCCTCCAGGCCACCGTCCAGGAGATCCAGCTCCTTGGAGCCATGCCTGACGAGATCGACGCCTATCGGGCAGCTCTAGAGGAGTATGAGCGGGTGGTGACCGCTCACGCCGAGGCCGCCGAAGCGGTCGCGTTGGCGGGCGAGGGGTCCGTACCCGATCAGGCGCTACAGGAGCATGTTCAGGCCGGCCATGCGACGGGTGCGTTTGGGCGAGTCGCGACCGCCGGTGGAGGTGCATTCGAACCGGGCTACGGCGGCTCCTGGACGAGCGAAACGGAAGCCCGCGGCCCGGTGGCTCTGCCAGCGATTCCGAGCGTTCCTGGCTACTCCGAGCGTCTGACGAGGGAAGCACTCGATCTGGTTCGAAGTCTCGATCCCGCGGGCGTAGGTGCCGGCGACCTTCGCGAGAGCCTGCTGCTGCAACTCGAGCGAGCAGGCCAGGAAGAGACCCTGGCGTACCGTCTCGTAGCGTGTCACTGGGACCAGGTCCTGAAGCGCCAGTTTGCGGCCATTGCCAAAGAGCTCGAGATGCCGCTCGAAGAGCTTCGTGAGCCGGTCGACGAGATCAAGGCGCTCGATACTCGTCCCGGTCGTCGTTTTGGTGGTGAGCGAACACAGTACGTGGAGCCAGACGTGGCCGTGGTCAAGGTGAGCGGCGAGTACGTGATCCAGCTCAACGACGACGGCATGCCCCGCTTGCGCGTCAGCCGTGCCTACCGGCGAATGCTGCAGCAGATGAAGGCTGATGGTCGCAACGGAGAGGCACAGCAGTACATCAAGGAGAAGATGCGATCCGCCGTTTGGCTGATCAAGAGTCTCGATCAGCGCCAGCGAACGATTTACAAAGTTGCTGACTCGATCGTCCGTCAGCAGCGCGCGTTTCTGGACCAGGGTCTCGAACATCTCCGGCCGATGGTTCTCCGCGATGTCGCCGAAGACATCGGCATGCACGAGTCGACCGTGAGTCGCGTCGTCTCCAACAAGT
>JANQPS010000789.1 GCA_028285365.1 Thermoanaerobaculia bacterium
CCCAGCTCATCGATTCGTGTGAGCCAAGCGGGCTCTGGCAGTTTCACTGTGACGCCCGAGCAACCGGCGATCGGTGAGGTCGTCGCGTTCGGCAATACCGCTGCCGATGTCGACGCGTTCTGCTGGACTTTTGGCGACGAGCCTCCCGGATCACCAACTTGCAGCTCCGAGGAAGAGTCGCCGACCCACGTCTATACCGAGGCGGGCGACGTGACGGTCGAGCTCGTCCTGGAACAGGTATCGGCATCGATCTTCGGACGGCCATTGGGCTCTCAGCATCCGGTGCAACAGCGTACGATCTCGATCGGTCGCCGCTGTCAGGTGGCAGCCTCGCCGGCAGTGACGCGCTTCGATTCTCTGGGCGGCCCCGGTGAGATCACGGTCGCCATCGCAGATGGCTGCTCGTGGTCGGCTTCGAGTTCGGGCTTTCTCAATCTCGTGGGGACGACACAGGGTACCGGCCCCGCAACCTTGACCTACGAGGTGGCCGGCAACGCGGGAGGCGAGCGAGCGGCCGAGATCGTGATCACCGGCCCCGAAGGTGCGACGTCCACGCGAGTGAGGCAGGAGGCTCAGGGAGTGGAGTGTGACTACTCCACGTCGACCGACGTCGTCGGCTTCGATCCGGCCGGCGGACGAGGCCAGGTTCGAGTGAGCGCGCCATCGGGCTGTAACTGGAACGCCGGCTCTGACAGAGACTGGCTGGATATCGAGGGCCCGGGAGCGGGTCGCGGTGACGGTCTGGTCAACTTCGTCGTGCACATCAACGATGGCCCCGCGCGCGAGTCGCAACTGGGAGTGGCGAATCGCACTGTCGAAGTTCGCCAGAGCGGAGTTTCGAGCTGCGTTTCGTCCGCGCGGGTCTTGTGCCTGGGAGGAGGTCGCTTTGCGGTCGAGGCTGATTGGACTGACTTCAGCGGCAACAGTGGCCAGGGCAACGCTCTACCGGGCACGAGCGACACTGGTTCGTTCTGGTTCTTCGAACCCGCCAACGTCGAACTGGTCGTCAAGGTGCTCGATGGGCTGGCGATCAACCAGCACTTCTGGGTCTTCTATGGCTCGCTCTCGAACACCGAGTTCACGCTCACCGTCACCGACCTCGTGACCGGCAACGTCAGGGTCTACGACAATCCGTCGGGTGAGTTTGCGAGTGTCGGCGACACCTTCGCCCTACCCGCATCAGGGAGCACGAACACCCGTTAGAGAGCCGTCAGGCGCTGCTCGTTCGCCTCCCCAGCTCTTTCGCCTCCCCAGGGCGCCGGACTCTCCTGAGGCTGACGCGACGTCACGGCCTCACGTCGTGCGTCGGTGTCGAGCACCCACCGGCGGCGGATCTTCCGGGCGCCCTGCAAAACACTGGGCGATCGCCATCCACTGAGTGGCGGTGTCACCTACGACCCGCAGATTGGTATCGCCTATGTTCCGGGTCTGGGTCACGACCTGGCAGAACTCGGTGGCGCTGCCCTCTACGAAGTTCGCGTCGTTGGGTTCGTTCCACTCCCAGGTCGCCCCTGACGGTGCAGCAAGCTTGACGTAGGGTACGTCGGAAGGGATCTCGAGTCCGCGGTTCTTGAAGGTCCAGCCGAAGGTGTTCATGCCCAGCACCGCGACGTTCTTGATCCGGTCGGCGTCGACGCGCTCCTTGCCGAGGACGTCCCAGACCTCCTGACCATGCGCCCAGGTCTCCATGAGTCGCGCGCTGACGCTCGAGCGCACGCTCATGTCGGGACCCGCCCACTTGACCCGTTTCTTGGGATCGACGTCTTCGATGCGTGTGCACATGTCCTGGTAGTAGGACCGCCACAAATCGAAGACGGCGCGATTGCGAGCTCCGTCGAGCCAAGCGTCGGTCGCTCCCAGCATCCCCTTCTCGGCCATGCTGGCCTGGAGATCTCGCCAGAACTCGCCGAAGGCTGATTCGTCGGTGATCGACAGATCAGCCGCGACGTTGAAGATGTGCAGATGGGCGATGACGTCGTGGATCGTCCAGTCCTTGAACAGAGTCTTGGTCTCGAAGTCGGCGTCATCCAACGGCTCCAACACCGCGAACAACGAATCACACTCGTCTCGGAAATCGACCACCTGCTGAAACACGCCCAACCCTCCCGCTGTGCTGAAACCACTCTCTCGAACGAGCCGCGGGGGCGTTTGTCCCCTCGCTCTCTCGGTCGACGCGACTATACTGGCCTCAACGGCGACGAACGCCGCTTCGAATCGAGAATGGAACTCCCACGAGTGACCACGTGACGAGCGGATCTCGACAGAGTCTTTCCGAGCGCAACCTCTTCGAGTGCCTTTCCGAGTGACGGCGACACGACATCAAGCCCGCAAGCAACCGGGAGCGGGCTCTGCCTTCACCACCTCCGGTTGGTGCGGCCAGGCGCTCTCGCTCCTGGTGGTTGGTTGGCTCGTCCTGGGTACCGGACTTCAGACCTTCGGTGGGGGTCTGGGGCGTCATCATCACGACGACGGTACCGAGAGACTGTCGCACGTCCACCTGCACGACGGCCCCCATCATCACCATCACGGCCACCTACACCACAAAGAACAAAACGAGGCGCCGCGGGTCTCCGAGACAGCGTCCCTCTCGGCCGTCACCGAACCCGAGTCGAGCGAGCAGCCGCCCGAGGAAAACCAACCCAGGCGGACCACACACTCTCACGGTCCTGGCGGCCACCATCATTCCCATCCTCACTCTGCCCCCCATGACTCTCATGGCTCCCATGACTCTCACTCCGTGCCTCATTCTCACGAGAGCGCGGCGTACCACGGCCAAGTCGATCATGCGGGCGACCGGAAGACCGATCAGCCCCCAGAACGAGTCCTAGCGGCCAATTCCACCTCTACGTCCACGCAGGAAGCTGCACCTCCTGCGCAGGAGCTCGCCGCTCCCCACGATCACCTGAGCAAAGGGCACCTGACTAAAGGGCACCCGAGCAAAGGGCACCCGAGCCAAAGGCATCCGGGTGACGGGCACCCGCCCGAACCTGTCCAGACCCTCGGATTCTGGGAAGAGCCGGCCACGGCGATCGAGCTTCCGACGACGCCAGAACCGACGACACTCGCGTCCTCCCGCCCCGCACTGACGCGAGGAGCGCCTCGGACGGCAGAGTGGTCACCCTGGTCGCAGCCGCCGGTGCGAGGCCCGCCGACACGAGCGCTGGTCTGACGACCGAAGACATCACTGCACCCTAGGTTCACGTCTCCTAGGTGCATGTCTCCTAGGTGACTGGTGTCCTAGGCGCCTGGTCCTCCTCTCGAGGGCCGTTTTCGACCCTCGGCTAGCGACGGGAGTCGCGATGCTGTCGCGCGACGCTTTCGGGCGTCCGCTCCGAGTCATCGTGTCCCCCTGAGCAGCGAAACCGACCTTCTCGTGTCTCGATGGCTGACGTAGCACGTCCGCGGGTACCTGCGGTTGCCGTACTGCGTCACACGACTAGCGAGCGACAGTCCTCCCTTGCCCGGCCCCCCTTTGCCCGGCGCCCTTTTGCCCGGCGCAGGGCCGTTTTCGGCGCAAGCCAGATTCTGAGTATCGACACATGAAACCAGGACAACTCCACCGATTCGACACGCTCAGCGAAGGCGGCAAACGCCGCAGCTTCGCCCTGACTCTTTGCGCTCTCTTTGGCGTCACTCTCCTTGGCATCATCCTCCTGGGCAGCCCAGCCTCCGCGCAGCCCTCGACCGAGCAGCCCTCACCCACAGTTGCATCACCCGAGACCGCCACGTCCACCTCCGAGCCGCCCAACTGGGAAAGCCTGGAAGAGGACGACGACACGCCGTCGTTTCGGGAGGAGGTCGAGGTTCGAGGCCGTCTCGACGATCTCGTCGGCGTCGCCAGAACGTCATCGGAAGGCGTCACCGGTATAGAAGATCTCGAAGCTGTGCCCACTCAGCGCGCGGGCGAGTTGGTGGAGACCGTCCCCGGAATGATCGCCACCCAGCACAGCGGTGACGGCAAGGCCAACCAGTACTTCGTGCGCGGCTTCAACCTCGATCACGGTACGGACTTTCGGATCACCGTCGGCGGCCTCCCCGTGAACATGCCCTCGCACGGTCATGGTCAGGGTTATGCCGACATGAGCTTCGTGATTCCCGAACTGGTGTCCCGAGTGCGCTTCCAGAAGGGCACCGCGCTGGCTCGCGGTGGCGACTTCTCTGCCGCTGGCAGCGCCGACTTCGAACTGACATCCAGCCTCCCCGAAGGTTTTGCTACGGTGACGTTTGGCAGCTTCGACTACCTGAGGGCCGTCGTCGCCGAGTCGTTCGAAGTCGGCAAGGGCACCCTGACCGCCGCCTTCGAAGGGCACACCAACGAAGGACCGTGGGAGCGCGGCAACGACTTCGAGCGCATCAACGGCTTCCTGCACTACCACCGCGAGAACGGTCTGCGGAGCTTCAGCCTCACCGCGATGACCTACGACGGCGACTGGTTGTCGACGGATCAGGTGCCGCGTCGCGCCATCGAGTCCGGCCTCATCGACCGCTTCGGTCTGATCGACCAGGGGCCGCGCGGCGACAGCAGCCGACATTCGCTCGCGGCACAGTGGCGTTGGGGAAGTGACCGCTCACTGACCACGCTGGGCGCCTACGCCATGAGCTACGACCTCAACCTGGTCAGTAACTTCACCTACCTGCTCGAGGACGCGGAGCGGGGCGACCAGTTCCTCCAGCTCGACGACCGCACGGTCTTCGGACTGGATCTGCGACACGACCGGGCGGTGCGACTCGGCTCGTTGGACGCAGAGTGGGAGTTTGGTCTGGAAGCCCGCTTCGACGACATCGACAACGGACTCCTGCGCACCGAAGACCTGGTCGTCTACGACGCCGTGCGGCAAGACACCATCGACCTGCTGGGAGTCGGTGCCTTTGCCGAGCTGAAGCTCGATCTCACTCGACGTGCCCGCCTGAGCCTGGGTGTACGCGCCGACTCGCTCGAGGGTGATGTGGCCTCGGACCTCGCGATCAACTCGGGCAGCGCCGACGACGTCTTGATCTCACCCAAGATCGCCTTCGCCTTTTCGGCGGCAAGCCACACCGAGCTCTACGCCAGCTTCGGCAACGGCTTTCACAGCAACGACATCCGCGGCGCGACGATCCGGCTCGATCCAAGCAGCCTCGAGGCAGTGGATCCGAGCGATCTGCTCGTGCGCGGTCGCGGATGGGAGTTGGGAGTGCGCTCGTCAC
>JANQPS010000838.1 GCA_028285365.1 Thermoanaerobaculia bacterium
ACTTGTTCTGCCTCCCGGAATCCGACTTCGTCACGGGACAGGTCCTCACCTGTAGCGGTGGTCCTTGATTCACTGCAGGAGTTCGCAGATCCATGAGTCGTTTCCCCAAACCCTTCTTTCGCTGGCGGCCGCACCCCTGGCACGGGCTCGAGCTGGGACCGGAACCTCCTACGGTCGTCAACGCGTACATCGAACTGACCCCCTTCGATCGAGTCAAGTACGAAGTCGACAAGGAGACCGGCTATCTACGGGTCGACCGCCCGCAGCGGTCGTCATCGCAGCCGCCGGCCCTCTACGGATTCATACCGCGCACCTACTGCGGTGATCGCGTCGGCGACCTGATGAGTGGCGCCCGCGGCGGCGACGGCGACCCCTTGGACATCTGCGTCCTCTCAGAGCGGCCCATTGCGCGAGCAGAAGTCCTGCTGCACGCCAGAATCGTCGGTGGACTACCCATGCTCGACGACGGCGAAGCCGACGACAAGATCATCGCGGTCCTCAAGGGCGACTATGTCTATGGCGACGTCCACGACATCGACGATCTGCCAGGGGTCCTCGTCGAGCGTCTCCGTCATTACTTCCTGACCTACAAGCTGGTCCCGGGGGACGGCGGAAGTGACAGCGTCTCGATCGCCGACTCCTATGGGCGAGCCCATGCTGAAAAGGTGCTCGAGGCCTCCGTCGACGACTACGAAGACGAGTTCGGGGGATGAGCCAGGAGCAGGCCGCCGAGCCACACGATCTTCGATTCGGACGCCGGGCAACGTCCTAGGCAACCATCCGGAAACTCGCCTTGCGTCTCGCTGGCGGGAGCACGGCTTGGCCTCCAGAACCGCCTGGACGGCAGCACCGGAGCCACCCTTCGCGATCCTGCCACGCCGAGAGCCAACACACCGAGCGACGGCCGGCGCGTTCCCACCCGAAGATCAAGGAAGAGGCTCGTTCAGGCCAGGTGAGCCCTCTCGACGACGATTCGGTAGCCGAGCTCACTCGACTCGAGACGGAGACGGACGGCGGCATTGAACAGTCGAAGGACCCATTCGCGCCTTGCCGGATTCTTCACTGAGGACTGGGGGTGGGGGGTAATGCGGCTGACCATGGGCGAACTCTAACACCGATACCTAAAAAACGGCGGAAACGAAATACCCACAGTGACCCAAGAGATGGCCAAAATTCATCGTCTCTTCGCGAATCGCAGCTGCGCAGCCCCCAATTCTTGCCGTCCATCTGATATCCTCGACCTTCTATTCTGATCTCGGCTGGGGTGCCGAGAGTCTGATCCCATGGGGGGACTTCACTTTGCCTACGGCAACTGCGTCGGGCGACTCCGGCTTTGTGATCGGCTTCGTCAGCTCGAGCTCAGAACGGCGACGCCTCGGCGAGAATCGACTCCTGCGACTCGGGTACCGCGTCATAGGCGCGGACCGCGTGGATGCCGACTCTTTGCGTAAGGGTCGGCCGGATGTGCTGCTGTACGAGCCCGCAGGTGATCCCCTCGAACGCCTCGAAGTCGCAGTCCGCGATGCAGGCGACACTCCGATCATCGTGATGGCGGGCGACATCGAGCCTCATCGAGCCGCAAGCGCCATCGAGATGGGCGCCATCAGCTGCTTCGACATCCTGCGCCCCGACGGCGAGCTCAAACAGGCCATCGACGACGCTGCCAGCCCGACCCAGCTCGAGTTGACGACGCATCTGGCCAGTGACCCGTCGGAATCCGACGAGAGCTTCCTCAGTACCTCTCAGGTGATGGCGTCCCTGAAAGAGACTGCAGCGCGAATCGCCGACGCTGACGTCACGGTCCTGATCCACGGCGAAAGCGGCGTCGGCAAAGAGGTCCTCGCTCGCCACATTCATCGCCACTCACAGGTCGCTGCCGGCCCGTTCGTCAAAGTCAACTGTGCGGCGCTCCCCGAGGAGCTACTGGAGAGCGAGCTCTTCGGACACGAGCGTGGTGCGTTTACAGGAGCGACTCGCACCCGGCCCGGCAAGTTCGAGCTCGCCAACGACGGCACGATTCTCCTGGACGAGATCTCGGAAATGAAGCTCGGACTGCAGGCCAAGCTCCTACACGTTCTCCAAGATGGCACCTTCACGCGAGTGGGCGGGACCCGCGAGCTGCGCAGCAATGCACGCGTGTGCTCGGCAACGAACCAGGACCTCGAAAAGGCGATCGAGGCCGGGTCGTTCCGAGAGGATCTCTACTTCAGGCTCAAGGTGATCGACCTCTACGTTCCGCCGCTCCGACATCGTCCCGAGGACATCGACCTCCTCGTCGAGCACTTTCTCGACACCTTCAGCCGGGACTACAACCGCCCCCGCCCACAGGTGGACCCCGACTTCCGGCGCCGCCTTCTGGACCACCCATGGCACGGCAACGTCAGGGAGCTGTCGAACCTCATGAAGGGAATCGTCATCATGGGGGACCTGAACTGGGCCGAGAGCCGTCTCGAGTCGACCGTGCGCCAACCCCAGCCGCCCAAGTCGACCGATACCGAAGCGTCGAGCAGGCCGTCGCTCAAGGAGATCGGCCGCGCGGCCGCTGCTACCGCCGAGCGAGTCGCCATCGTCGAGGAGCTCGAACGGACTCGGTGGAACCGGCGTCGTACCGCGCGGAATCTCCAGGTGAGCTACAAGACGCTGCTCTCGAGAATGAAGACCTACGGTCTGTCCGGCGACAGCCCCTGAAGCGCCGCAGGAGCCGAGCCCGCGATTTTCGGTCCCTACCCGAACCGGAGCGCCGACTCTAGCCAGGAACGAGCTCGGGAAACCCGCGTTCAGCCGCAAGCGCAGCCAATTTCGACGAGGGCGAGACGACGATCGGGTATCCGACCAGGTCGAAGCAGTAGATGTCGGAGTGATGATCGCTCAGAAAGACCGTACTCGCTGGATCCCAGCCCCTCTCCTCGAAGAGCCGTTCCACCCGACGACGCTTCTCTTCGGACTTGCAGTTCGGAGCCGACAACCGGCCGGTCGCGACGCCTTCGACCACCTCCAGCTCCGTGGCCAGCAGTTCCTCGAGACCCAGTCGCTCCTGGAGAGGCCGGCAGTAGAGGCCGAGCGACGCGGTCGCGAGCACCCGGGGCACACCGTTCTCTGAGGCCGCCTGGAGAACCGCCACGACCTCCGAGCGGAGACGTGTGCAGGTCCGGTCGACCATCCTCACCGCGAGATCGTCGAGCTGAGAACGTGTGCTTCCGGCCAAGGCCTGAGCGAGATGATCCT
>JANQPS010000353.1 GCA_028285365.1 Thermoanaerobaculia bacterium
AACCGCCGGCCCAACCAACGTCTCCCGGTCGCGAGATCGGTCGTCTTCTGTCTCGCCGTCGCCGGAGGCGCATTCGCCAGCGAAGTGGTCGAGTGGCGCCACTACGCAGCTGATCGCGCGAGCTCCAAGTACTCCCCGGCTGGTGTCATCACCGCTGCGAACGTCCACGATCTCGAGGTCGCGTGGCGCTGGACGACTCCGGACACCGGTCTCGAGGTCGAGGTCCCGGTCATCAACTTCAAGGGCACGCCTCTGATGATCGACGGTGTGGTGTACTCGATCTCGGCGCTCAACCTCGTTTCGGCGCTCGACGCCGCGACCGGCGAGGAGCTCTGGACCTACGATCCCCGTGCCTACGAGCGAGGCCGCCCGACCCATGGGGGCTTCAGTCAACGCGGCATCGAGTTCTGGTCCGACGGAGAGCGCTCGCGCATCTTCGTCGTGACGGGCACTCACCAGCTGGTCTCCTTGGACGCAAAGAGCGGTAAGCCCGATCTCGAATTCGGCGAGGCCGGAATGGTCGACATGCGGGCTGATATCGGACCGCCCGAGCACGTTCGGCAGACGGGTCTCAACTCACCTGCGATCGTCTGCGGCGACACCATCATCATGGGCATGACCGCCAACGACTTTGCCCTCTCTCAGGAGATGCCAGCCGGCAACGTGCGTGGCTACGACATCCGCACTGGCGAGAAGAAGTGGGTCTTTCGGACCGTGCCGCAGGAGGGAGAGCTGGGGGTGCACACCTGGCACGACGACTCCTGGCGCTTCAGCGGCAACACCAACGTCTGGTCGATGTTGAGCTGCGACGACGAGACTGGCTGGGTCTATCTGCCCGTCGCGACGCCGACCAGCGACTACTACGGGGGACATCGTCACGGCGACAACCTCTTCGCCGAGAGCCTCGTGGCCCTCGACGCCTCGACGGGTGAGCGCAAGTGGCACTTCCAGGCGGTTCATCATGGCCTGTGGGACTACGACTTTCCGTGCGCACCCAACCTGGTCGACATCACGGTCGACGGGCGTGAGATCAAAGCGGTCGCACAGGTCAGCAAACAAGGGTTCACCTACGTCTTCGATCGAACGACCGGTGAGCCGGTGTGGCCGATCGTAGAGCGCCCCGTCGCGACGAGTCCCGTGGCTACCGAGTGGACGTCGCCAACGCAGCCGTTTCCCACCAAGCCACCACCGTTCGATCGTCAAGGAATCGTCGAAGACGACCTGATCGATCTCACACCGGAGCTGCGCGAAGAGGCGGCCAAGATCTTCGCGGGTCTGGTTGGTGGACCGCTGTTCACGCCACCGATCGTGGCGGGAGCGGAAGGCAAACGAGGCATGGTCCAGTTGCCAGGGCAGGCGGGCGGCGCCAACTGGGGTGGCGCAGCGGTCGACCCGGACTCGGGGATCCTCTATGTGCCGTCTCAGACTCGGGTCGGCTCCATGGCGCTCGTCGAGCCTGGCGCCAGGCAGCGCTCGGACCGTGACTATCTGCCGCAGTTCGTCGATCGGACCGGGCCCCAGGGTCTACCCCTGGTCAATCCTCCGTGGGCCAGGCTCACTGCCATCGATCTCAACCGCGGAGAGATCGCTTGGCAGGTGCCTCTAGGCGAAGGTCCCAAGAACCATCCGGCGCTGGCTGGCCTAGACCTGCCCGATCTCGGCGCCTGGCCGATCGCTGGACTGGCGCCAGGTTGGCCCATGGTCACGCGCACGCTCGTGTTCGTGGCCTTACCGATCCCGAAGGACTACTCGATGGAGCGCGGCGCCCCCAGTACAGGGTTTCTCATGGCCTTCGACAAGAGCTCTGGCGAGCTCGTCTGGCAGCGGCAACTCCCGAAGACCCCCGGCGGCGCTCCCATGACCTACGTGTTGGGTGGACGTCAGACCATCGTGGTCCCTGTAGGGGGACGTGGTGAGGAGCACGAGCTGGTGGCGTATTCGCTCGCAGGCTCCGATGGCGAGCAGTCCGGTGCTCCGTAGCCCCCGACCCCTGGCCCCTGACCAGCCCCTGCCCCCTAGCCTGGTCCCAACCCTGCGACGCCGACGCGGACCGAAGTCCGGCGGAACTGGTCTCAGCTCTCGAACGATGCACGAGAGGATATGCACGAGAGAGTATGCAAGAGAGGATAGACGTGATGACTGAAGCGCAAAGATTCTCACGCTGCTGGCGGAGTACCCTCCTGGCCGCTCTCGTGCTGTTGGTCGCTCCTGCCGTCGGCCTGGCTGGAAACACCGCCGATTCCGCGCCTTTGCCCAAGGCCGCGCCCGAACAGGTGGGAATGGATGCCGAGCGGCTCGGACGCGTGAACGAGCTCCTGCGGGGGTACGTCGACGACGATCAGTTGGCCGGTGCAGTGGTTTTCGTGGCGCGGCGTGGTCACGTCGTGCTGCACGAGGCGTTCGGCAAGAGCGACCTCGAATCTGGCCGGGCCATGCGTACCGACGATCTCTTCAGGATCGCGTCTCAGACGAAAGCACTGGTCAGCGCGGCAATCCTGATGCTCCAGGAGGAAGGCAAGCTGCTGATCAGCGATCCGCTGTCGAAGTACATGCCCGAGTTCGACCGGACGACGGTCGCGGTAGCCGCCGAAGAC
>JANQPS010000868.1 GCA_028285365.1 Thermoanaerobaculia bacterium
GAGTTACGATGGAGCTTCATTCGAGTGTCCCTCTCGCAGATGTAGTTTTGGTCAACCACATCCTTGCAGAGGGCCTCGAATGAACTGAACAACGTTCCCCGAATCCACACCTAGTCGACGCCGTGAACGAAGCTCGCAACATTGTCCTGGATCTCGGCGGTGTACTTTGCAACGATCTTCGAGAACCGCTGTTTGAGCTGCTCGGCAAGGTGTTGGGAGCTCGCCCTGATCAGGCTCTCGCAGCGAGCGACGACTTCTGGAGCTACGCGTCCGTCCACAACTTGACCGACGACGAACATTGGGAACTACGAGGTTAGGCAGCTTGTAGCTGGATCTGTTCTGGTACACCGATTCGTACCTGCTTCGTACCATCGGTGACAGGAGTCCCCCACACGATCTCTAAACTAAACTATGCCCCGAGATCGAGGACACCCTAAAAGCGTACCTGGAGAGTGTAGGCAAGGCTCCACCGTCCCCATGCCGGTACGAAGAAGCTCTGAAACCCGTTCGAGTCAAATTCAGGATGCCACTGAACCCAGTCTATTCGAGCAACGAAAGGCGTGTTCCACGCGATCGTTGCCGTCAGCGTGGAACAACGATCTTGTTTCGGTACGAGAGCGTATTGAGGTTCGATACTCCCGTTCCTAATGTCGAGCCCGTGACGTGCTCCGGCCGACACCCACTGCGCAACGGTATCTCGGCCCGCCTTGTTTGCGAGCTCCGATGCGATGACGGTGCAGGGAAAGGCCTCGATCCCCCCGTCAACGGTTCTCATGAGAGCGATCGGAGCGGACTTCAAGAGTCGATCCCGAGCCGAGAGCCAAGTAACGACTTGTATGGCCAGCGCCGTAGCAACGAGCGCTGCAGATAGCCGGAGAACTGAGGGACGTTCCATAGCTTAAACTACTCAAGCCCTACCAGCGACTTGCATGCACAAGTGCAGGCTCTCTTCACCGTAGCCTCTCGGAAGGGTGCTGCGTATCGATCAGCCTGACCCGGATGCCAGGGAGACCCGTCTGTTGGGACGTTCAGGGCCCCCCAAGCGTAGGCCTCGATGACCTCAGCGGCTAAGCCGTCAACTACGCTTTCGCAGGAAGGATCGCGCGTGTCGATATGTACGCGCCCCGCCATGGATCTCACCCCCGTTGTCTATGTCCGATCACAAGCCTGAGTAGTCGGTCGCCGTCCATTTCGCCCACGCGCGTTCAGGATCACAGGCGGCGATGCCGATCGGTTGGCCCACCGATACTCGTGCGCGTCCGATCTAGGTTCAGACGCTCATCCAGTCTTGTCAAGTCCTGCGGTGAGCTGCCGAGGTGCACCCCCAACGTAGCGTCCGTCGTCGACTATCAGGCAGACGCCCGTAGAACTCCGCCCGGAAGCACGCGCAAGAACGCGAACCAGGCTCGAAAAAGGTGCGATCCCAAAGAACGCTGGCGGATGAGCCTCATCAGAGACAGTTCCTCCGACTGGCGTCGCTCACGGAGTCCTTGCGGTGACCCCGAGAGCGTCTGGCGCAATCACGCGCGACAGCGGGTGAGATTCACGAGTCTCCACGAGGACGCCTGGCCCCACCAGCAGGGTTACTGAGATCGACTCTGTTCGTCCGAGGAGGCCAGTCGAGAGTGCCCTCATCACGAGCTTCACTGCTTGGTCCCGACAGAGGAGTGCCTTGGGAAAGCTGGTTACATTCGCTGGCGGACGCCTAGCTAGTCAGACTTGAAGCCGATCCTCTTGTGCTCGCCATCGCAGAAAGGGCGGTTCTTGGACTCGCCGCAGCGGCAGAGGGCCGCCTTGGTCCCGGTCCATGCCACCCTGCCGCTCGAAGAGATGATGGCGAAATTGCCGGAGACTACGAGTGGGCCGTCAGGTGCGGATGTGATCGTGAGTGGTCCGCCAGCGTCTTCGTTGCCGTCGCCACGTTCTCCGACGGCGCCATAGTCCTTGAACCCCGCGTCTTCGTGGCTGTTGTCGCAGAACGGCTTGTTTTTCGAGTGCCCGCAGCGACAGAGGGCTGCCCGAAAGCGAATGCCTTTCATGTCAGCTGGGGCACCTTGGACATGGAGGTCGCCCGACGCGTAGAGTGGACCGCAGTTCGCGACGACGATCGAGTTCTGCTCGGGAGCTGTTGGCTCCGGGCCGTCATCATCGTGGAGTACGTAGGTGAGCGCTCCCGTCGGGCAGCGTGCGCAGACCTCCGCGACGTCGCTGACGGTGGCCTCGTCTGGCTGACACCACGGGTCTCTACCGCCTACGAAGAGGTCACCCTGTGCGCGACCACACTCTCCTACATGGATGCAGAGTCGTTCGTCCCAAAAAACATCAGCGTGCGTGCCTTTGTACCTGTAGATGGGGTCCTTCTCTTGTTTGCTCATACGTCACCGTTCCCTTCTCACTCGGGCTTGTTGTAGGCATGGTCTTAGGTTCTGGGCGAACCACTCTTCTGGGTCGAAGCTCTCAGCACCAAGAGTGAAGTTCACCTGATGACATCGGTGCGCAGGTGCTTGCCGCTCGGTACTCGTCGAGTTCCAGAGAGCGCGATGCGAGCCTCTCCGTTCCTCCGACCCTCGTAGAAGTCCAGGAACTGATTCTGATCTCCGGCGACCAGCAGTTAGGCGCCGAACTTGTGCAGTCGACTCGAGGACGATCGCCTTGATCAAGAGAGGCTCGGCTGGATCTGGCTGCCAACGCGCACACCTTCGAGCGCGAGAAGCCTCTCTTCTCGTCGAGACTCCCCGGGGCGGAGAATCCGCCCACCTTTCCGCCGCTGGCGAGCACCCGATGACAGGGCACAATGACTGTCCGGGGGTTCCGGCCTTTCGCCACACCGACCGCTCGCGCGGCGCCTGGTTGGCGCACCGGCTCCGCCAGGTCGACTGTCGTGCCCCCGCGGTACGCACCTCAGTGCCCGGTAGACCCATGCGTTGAAACTCGGCACGGAGGGGTCGTCCAAACGCAGGGAGTCATGGGGCACGCCGGCGAGGTGGGCTTCAGCGCGGTCAAAGACTCTTCGACAAAACCCGGCATCGAGCCCTGAGACCACGCCTGCATCCCGGTTCGTCGCACGCGTGCCTCGGTCGCCGAAAGCGTCGACTCAGGCAGTAGCACGCGCGTCAGCCCAGCCTCGCTCCGGGCGCTGGCACAGCTTCCGAGATCTGTGTCGAAGAGGTAAGAACACACCGTTCCGACAGGCTAGCTGAGTGACGCCATCGGATCAAAACCCGATGGCGCGAGCCTGTCCCTCGGCTTCAACGCCATCGGGCTATCCGTCGAGCGCAAGACATCCCTGGAGGCTCGGAGGGATCAGACGGTTAGAGGACTTCGCGGATCGCGGCAAGAGGGTGAGTTGCCATCCGTCGGAGCCCTCAAGTTGCCTTCGGAGACGATGAACTCAGACGGCTCGAAGTGGTCTTGACGTTCGGCCGACTAGGCACCAATGGCATCGCCATCCCTCTTTAGTCGTCGGTTCGACACCTCGAGTTTCTTCAACCGCTCCGCATCGGCAGTTTCAGGACATAGCCCTGCCAAATCAGGCTAGATCGTCACGGCTGGCTCAATAGTGAGACCGTTCAACTTGCTGCGACAGAAACTCCTGTAGGCCTTCTGAGAGATCAAAAGCAACGGACGTGGCCGGAGCAGGCCTCGACGGGCTCCGATCTTCTGAGCCGTCCGAAACCAATCGGCCTGGCCGTCTGCCGGTTGCCGGACGACAACCTGGGAGAGCAGGTTTATGCCAACAACACCGCAACCTCGTTTATCGTGTGGTGCCTTGTCGAACGGGCTCTCGCCAACCTCCGTGGCGCTATCCAAGTCGACTCTTGTCGCATCGACCAGCTGCCAATGCGAGGCCGACGGATCGTTACCGTGACCCGCGTACTGCACTGCCCCAAAGACAGCCCCCGTGAGTCCTTCCTCTTCTGAAAGATCAACAACTCTTTTGCTCACCACGACTTCTCCAGCGATCGTCTTCGAAAAGTCGGCCGATGGCAGCGAACTCTTCTCGAGAAACAGATCGCCAGTCTGGACAGCTTTCCCGCCGCAATTGCACTCGCTGTTCCGCTCGTCGTAGCTCGTGCCGCATTCCTCCCCGGCGGGCTCGAAGACGCGCTGGGGCGAGATGAGCAGCAGGTCCGCGCTTTCGAACTCTTGTTTGGTATACGTCCGCTTGACAGACCATGACGTGAAGAACGCCCGTCCTCCATGCCTCATCTCTTCGTCAATCTGCCCGATCGTCTCGAAGAGCGGATCCGTTCGACTGACACTGAGAGTCCGAACCAATCCCGTCGACCTCCCGGCGTCGGGCGGAATCCGCGCACGGGCGACGTCTTCAGCAACGCGAAACTCAAAGACTTCTTTCATCACACGGTACCTCTAGTGGAGCGATCCAGCACTCGATTCGAGGTCGCTACCAGGGCAGCGGGTAACGTTCGTACACGATGCGCATCGTCTCCTCCAAACGTTCAGGAGACGGGAGTGGCGAGCCATACGGATGAAACTCCCTGAATGCGTTCGTGATGTCCTGATGATAGGCCGCATCGATTGGCACCGTGCGCCCTTTCGGATCGCCTCCCAAGTACTTCGGCACGATGTGATGGTATTCAATCTTGCCAGCCTTGCTGGGATGCCTTGCTTGCGCCGCGCGAACCAAATCATCGATCGAGCCCGCGGCCCGGCTCGTTCGGCTGGTGGTCATTGCCACGCTAGCGAGCCTCCAGCTCGTTCCGAATCCGCCTGAGGCCATACCTAGCATCAACTCGGACATGATCGGGTCATTCAACGCGTGCTCAGTCATGGCCTCGCCAATGAGAAAGACGTTCAGCGCGATGATCGACGCCGCACTCACACCGGTGCGGAAACGCTGAACCAGCGTTGGCACACCTACTCCAGGAAGCTCGTGTGGCAGCGTGCCCAATAGGGCGCCTATCCCCGCAGCGCGTTGAGCCATGACGCCACCCGCAAACTGGGTAAAGGCGATACCGGGTACACCAAAGAGTCCCAGCGGATCGACGTACGTGGCGGGATTGCCCGTCACGTAGGCGTACCGATTCCACGACTGGGGAGACGCGACCTGCCCGGGAGCCAAGTCCGGACTGACGAACCTCCCGTACAGCGGCCAGAGGTGTCGGCTGTGCATGTAGTCGAGGTCTACGTCGACGCCGCCATGGCGGTCTCGTTCGTGAGCCGTGTAGAGCAAGGGAGAATCGAAAGAATGGCCCGCCCCATACTCCTCCTCTTGCTCCTCTCCGTATCCGAAGACGAGGTTCTTGTCTTCTGCTAGAGAGTCGTCGAAGACTCGAACGGGCGTGCCGAGCCAGTCAGGAACGTTGAAGAACCTCGCCCCGTCTGCCTCATGACGACCCAGATAAAACCCGCCGCCATGGAAGAAGTTGCGCTCCCAGCCAGAGGCCGAACCTAGCGAGGTGACCTCGACAGGCTCGGCTCCAGTGCTGCACCCACCAAAAGGCCCTGGGCCGGTGCCCGTCGACCAGCACTCGGTGTCGCCGGACTCGAAGCCATCGGCCAGGATAATCGTTCCGGTGCCAGGTATGCTGAGGTCTTGGCTGTATTGCGAGAGTAGCCGACCGCCGAGATCTCGGATCGAGACCGTGCCTAGGCCACTTCTGGGAATCGTCGCCAGGCGCTCGTCATCCGCTGTGTAGATGTGCAGCCTGGGACCAGTGTAGGAAGCAGTATCTCGCTCTGCCAGCATGCCCATTCCGTCATAGGCAAGTGTCACTCCTGCTGGAGAGTTCGTGAGGTTGCCCGCAACATCGTAGGTGCTACCGCCGCCGTCGAGCCGATTCGTGATCCTCGAAGCGCTGACAACGGTGGTTCCGAGCGAGGCGCTGTGTAACGCTCTGCTCTTGCGAGTCAGGTTCCCATAGGCATCGTACTCAAAGCTCTGCTCAGCTCCGCTGGCAAGCGCGTGCTTGGAGAGCCGGCCAACGTGGTCGTACTCGTACGTATCCAAGCCAAAGGCTTTGACGTTGCCTGAGCCGTCGTAACTGAGCGTACCGCCGCCGGAGCTCGATCCAGTATCCCAGGAGATACTCGCCGGCCTGCCGATGTTGTTCGGATCTTTCCCGCGAGTACTGATCAGCCCGTTCGTGTACCGGAGCTCTGAGAGCTGTCCGTTGTCGTGGTACGAGAAGCTCGCCACGTTTTCGATCGCTGAGAGCCAGCCGCCGTCGTAGCTGTAGTCGAGCGTTGCGGCATCCGCACAGCTCACACCGCGACAGGGGTACGTGAGCACGTCGATGTCACCGAGAGGGGTGTATGAGAATCCCTGTGTCCAGTTCGCGAGAAAGGCGCCACCGCGCTCCAACGTGGTTCGGCGTTCTGAAACGCGACCGTTTCGACCGCCGTAGGTGTAACTCTCGGTGACCTTCAGGTCCTCTAGACCCTCGCCAAGATCTCGGTAGTTGTGGCGTATCGCCACAGACAGCTTCCCCAAGGACGGCTGCCGTCGTTGTCCCGGAGGCTGGGGATTGTGACCGTAGTAGAAGAGCTCAACAAGCGGTCGCCGAGGAGCCGAACCGTCCTCGACGAGCTCGAGTCGTCCACCTGCGTCGTATCGATAGTTCCGCTCGAAACCCGCCACCGAGCTTTCGGTCGGGCAGCTGGCTTGCCCATGGCTGGAGAGCTCATAAGACCTTCGGACGTTGCCACGAGAGTCATAGAGATAGCGAGTCCAGCCGTTCCCGGCTACCCCGCCCTTTTCGGGGTGGCGCTCACAGATCACGAGCCCCCGCCCATCGACGTCGAACAGTCGTGTTTGGCTGGTCGTGGAGTCGCGAGTCTTCGCCTCGGTGAGGTTCCCCAATGCGTCATATCTGTAGGTCGCGATCAGGGAATTGGGGAGTCCTCCCTGTTCGTCTACCTGGACCAACCTCCCAAACTGGTCGTAGTACTCCGTTGTGTTGACACACTGCTCGCCTTCGCTAGCGGTCTGGCAGTCTTCCGCAGCGGCGCTGCTCGTGGCGATTCGGGACTTTCGTTCGATCCGGCGGTCCCCGGTATAGGTGAGCTTCGTGTGAGTGTAGGTCTGCGTGCCTGGCTCGTAATCAGCCGGATAGACGAAGAGAGGACGTCCGCGAAAGTCAGGCTGACCGCTAGAGTCCGCGTAGTCGAACTCGGTGTAACTTCCGCCACCTCCGAGAAGATTGCCCCCGCCAGACTGGTTCACGACGCCCCACTCACTCACCCTCAGTGCCTGGCCAAGTGCGCTGTAGCTCCGGTGTCGCGCCAGCACGCGATCCTCAGCCTCCCCGACCGCAGGTGGTAGGAGCCGTTCTTCGCGCTCGAGCCTCCCCTGGCCATCTGCGTAGGTCGTAGATCGGGACAGAACAGTCCCGTCGGCGATCCCCGGACGCAGTTCGACGACGGTGCGTGCGCCGTTACCTGGATTTGCACCCGACCAGGGCTCCGCCTGTGTGTGAACGATTTCGGTAGCCGCGTCTTCGGGAATCGCCTCTGAGTTGCTTGGATTGATCTGGAGCAACCGACCGAGTCTGTCGAACACGTAGTCAGTCGCGAGGATGCCCGTCATATCGAGCTCCTTCGCCGGTAGGCCAGTGGGGTCGAGCCCAAAGACGTCGTCCAGTCGATAGTCCCAGTAGTCGGCGCCCACGTGTCGAGAGCGCTTGAGCACACCGTACTGCCAGATGTTTTCAGTCTGGTACTCGGGTGAGGTTCCTGCCAGAGCGGTGTTCAGGTCGCATATGGAGTCGTTTACGCTCGCTGACGGAATCGGATTGACGTCGCCCCCGTAGCTGGATATCAGGTGGCGGAACCCTTCGCTATTTGGCGTGCTCAGTTCGATGAGATCGGTTCTTTCGCGAGCAGGTCCACGGAGCCGCGTGGCTAGCAAGAAGCCCGTGTCTTTGTCGAAGCAAGCCTCCCGAACAATCGGATCTTCTGTGCCTTGGACGATCTCGACGCTGTCATAGAGATTCAAGATCCAGGGCTCGCTACTGGCGATGACGACGCCGACGACGGGGTCTCCGTCTTCATCCACGGCTCCGCCGCCAACACACGTCGAGCCCTCGGGATCCGGAGCGCAGTCGTAGTATTTGCCGGGGTTGAAATCTGTGGTCTGGACCTGTTCGTTCTCGCCGTGGAACAAGACTGCGTCGGTCTCGACTCTGCGGAAGTTGCCGAGGCCGTCGAACATCGAAAACTTCAGCCAGGTGGCCGCGCCGGGGTCATCCAGGTACTCGGTGCGGCGTTCCAACAGGCGTTGGTTTCCGCTTCGATGGTCAGCTCCCGGGTCTGCGGTGTACTCGACCCAGTTCTTGCGCATGAGGGGCGGTGAGCCGGAAGCGGTCAGCTTGCCGTCGAAGACCTCGCTCGAAAGCCGTAGCGTGCCCGAGGCCTCTCTGCCAAAAGGCAGAGCGTTCTGCCACTCATCGAGAGCGCAGAAAGGCACACCTGCGTGACCAGCGTAGAAGTAGTGAGCGGTATCGAGGCCGATCGGGCTCGTCGCGACCCTGATGACCTGCTCCGCATCGGGATCAAAGTCCGATGCGTCGAACTCGCTAAGCGCCGCTACTCCTAGCGCGCTGGCCTCGTAGCTATGCTCCGAGAGAATGGTCCCACCCCGATCGTAGGCTCTCCTCGTCTTCACGCCCCCCGTCGTCTGAAACGGTCCGGCACCGCAGTAGGCGCTGTCCCAGACGCCGTACTCCCAGGCCACGAAGCCTTTCGTCGGGAGCTTCATCGTCGAGAGACTCCCGCTTCGTAGGCCTGCATCCAAGTCCTGAGCCGTGTAGTAGCTGAACTCGTAGATACCCAGCGGATCTCCCGGATTCTGGGCGTCGTCGGCCAACTCGAGTCCTACTAGAGCCGGTATCTCCTCCGTCGCGGGAGGATCTGTTGGCTCGGGGTCGGCTGGTTGGATCGGGTCCTCAACGACGAGATTGATTGGCGAGTTGTTTCCGTCCAGTGCCTCGAAGTACGTGAATCTGTAGCGGGCCGTCGCTCCGCCAAACGCAACCAGATCAATAAAGTCGACCTGTCCCGCCGCGATGTCAGCGTCGTCGTCCCTGAACCAGAAGGTGTGACTGCGGTTGTGCCGGTCCGAGATGAGCCATCTGCCAATCACCGATCTGTCCACCGTCAAGTCGTGGTCGGCCGACCCACAGCCCTGCCAACCCCAGCGATCATCGATACTCGCCAGGCGCCCGTGGATGTCGTAGCAGTAGATCAGGCCGTTCGGTCGTTCGACATAACCACCATTGAAGTCTGGCCGTCCTCCGGACAGTTCCTGCTTGAAGCGCGCTCGCAGATAGCTACCGTCTCGCGTGTAGTAGTAGCCATCCCTGCAATCTTCCCAGTTGGTACCCGGGGTGACCGGATCGAGACATTCGAACGGCTCGTTGGGATGGAGCGACGTGTAGAAGAACCGCCTCGTGCCGTCAGCTTCCACGAGGACGTGGTGGTCCGGGTCGGCATTCCACGGCAAGTGGTCAGGCCCCCAGACCTCGCTGAGGGAAAGTCGCCATCCTGCACCAGCATTGTGAGTGTCGTGACCGGTCAAGTCAGGGCAGAGCTGGAACAGCGGGGCGTTTGTGCAGTCCCACACAAACGTCTGCGACTCAACGCTGCCGTTCGTCTCTTCGACGTAGTTCCAGACGTTGCTGTTGTAGTACAGCATCACCTGAAAACTGAGGTTTGGCCCGATGGGATAGCTGTGTCCCAGCGGTATCGCGAGCGACAGGTTGCCGTTGTAGAGGTTAATGGTGTCGAGCCCGAGGGGCTCGTAGCCCGTGTTCAACCCTAGACCTTGTCTCCTCGATGGGTGGTCGTTGATCTGGCCATGGGCGGGTAGCGCGATCAGCGCCAGGAGGAGAATCAGGTTCTTCATGGTGTGATCTCCACTAGAGTGACGCCTAAGCTGTCACGGTTGACGGCGAGGACGATGTCTCCGGCCTCTAGACTTCGGGGCGGGTCGCGACCCTCAGGAAAGCGAGCGACAAAGTCGTCGGCACTGATGTCCATCCTGCGATTGCCGACACCGTCGCGATCTCCGGGACCTCCGTCTTTGCTAGTGAGTTGCCATATGCCTTGCTGCTTCCTGAACCACAGGACGTCCCAACTGGTTCCTTGCAGAAGCAGGCGGCGAGCTCCCTTACGGAAGCGAGTGCGATCCGCTTCGACCAGCCTGAAGCGAGCTCCGCTGGGGCTCGATGCGTACACCTGTTCACCGTCGACATCGACGAAGGCCCAGACAGACGACCGTGGGATCTTCTGCGGAGATTCGAAGGTGAGGCTGCCGTCGAGATCGTTGTCGACTTCTTCGCCTCTTTGGCGAACCACGCTCGACCAGGCATTCGCAACTCGCTCCAGGCCCAGCGCAAACCAAACGACTCGGGTGCCCGGGGTCAGGCCATCGACGCGTACCTCGGAATCCCCATAAAAGACACGTGCGCCGCTGCTCGAATCTGGCAACGAAGACAGGTTGGTCGTCTCGACCATCGAAGTCCCCGTGTTGAGTACAAAAACCGCCAACAGCGCGCGAAGGAATACTGCCTGCATCGGTAGCCCCCTACTCGATCAGTTTTCTTGCAACCATTCGGATGTAGCAGATGGCCACGATTGACCACCGCATGCCGGAGGAATAGTCAAGCCCGGCTAGAGCTCACGATCCGGAGCCGAGTGCTACAGCAAAAGACCCTTTTGTCCTGGCTTCGCTGAGGCTTGATTTTGTTTCCTACTGATCCACATAGGTCGTTCTCGCCTCGTCTTCCTGACACTAATTCTCTTGGTTCAGCACAGCGCTGCCGAGAGCCAGGCGGACGGATTGCGCAGTTGGTTGGCGGATCAGTCCTTGTGTGTATCTGCTCAACGAGTCGCGGTGATGCGAGTCACATCGAGTGAGTCCGAGGCCAGCCATGGCGAATACCGCCCTGAGATCGTCCTCGTTGAGCGCATGACCTGACCCCTTGAATGTGCAGCACTCATGATGTGAGGTCTCCGGTCCGGACGAAGGAGGAGACGATGCGGAAGAGCCGATTCAGTGAGCGCCAGATCATCGGCGTGCTGAAGCAAGTAGAGGCGGGTCAGAAGGTCAAGGACGTGTGCCGGGAGCACGGAATCTCCCAGGGCACGTACCACCGCTGGAAGAGCAAGTACGGCGGGATGTCGGTGTCCGACGCCGAGCGCATGAAGGAGCTCGAGGCGGAGAACCGGCAGCTCAAGAAGCTGGTAGCTGACCTGTCTCTCGACAAGCAGATGCTGAAGGAAGTGTTGGACCGAAAGTGGTGACGCCCGTTGCACTGAAGCGAGCCGTGGCCTGGCTGCTCGAGCGGCAAGGGGTCAGCGTGCGGCGGGCTCGTCGTTGCCTCGGTCTCGCGGAGTCCACGTATCGGTACGAGCGTCGGCCGACGGAGCGCAGGGGGCTTCGCGCCCGCCTCAAGGCTCTGGCCGCCGAGCGCCCACGATTTGGCTACCGTCGGCTCCACGTGCTCCTGCGGCGCGAGGGCTGGGTCGTCAACCACAAGCTTGTGCAGCGCCTCTACCGCGAGGAAGGCCTTGCGGTGCGGCGCAAGAAGCGCAAGCGGGTGGCCAGGGGTCGCCGCAAGAAGCGCTCGGTGCCGAAGCGGATGAACAAACGCTGGTCGATGGACTTCATGTCCGACAGTCTCGCTACCGGTCGCCAGATCCGACTGCTCAACGTGGTCGACGACTGGAGCCGCGAGTGCTTGGCGATGGAGGTCGACACGTCGCTGTCCGGCGCTCGCGTGACGCGGGTCCTCGACCGCCTGATCGCGGCACGTGGCCGACCGGAGAGCATCGTCCTCGACAACGGCCCCGAGTTCACTGGCGAGGCACTCGATCGGTGGGCCTACGAGGCCGGTGTCACGCTGAGCTTCATCCAGCCTGGCAAGCCAGTCGAGAACTGCTTCGTGGAGTCGTTCAACGGCAAGGTCCTTGACGAGTGCCTCAACCAGCACTGGTTCACCGATCTCAAGGACGCTCGACGGAAGATCGAGACCTGGCGGGTGGACTTCAACCGCGTCCGGCCGCACAGCTCGCTGGAGGATGTGCCTCCAGCCGAATACGCGAGGGAGGCGCTCCGGTCGAAGACGACCTCCGCGCCTCAGGGGTTACTAACTGCTGGGCTTAACCTCACGTTATAGATGCGCGAATCTGGGGGTCAGGTCATACGAAGAAGCATTGACGAGTATTCTCCGTACCAAGTCGAAATACCGCGACGTACCCACAGGGCGACTTTTCATACGACGCCTCAGTCCACGAAGTGCAACTTGAACTGATTTCCTCCAAAGATTCCTGCTCTTTGGCGACGTCGCTGCTTTCCGCGGTCAGTCTTGGGCGGAGCCTCAATCCTAAACACGCAAGCTGCCAACGCCAGCAGCGCTCCCTATCTGTCCATCTGTTCCTTAATGGCGGCCTCGGCGGCGCGACGGCCTGCTCGGTAGCCGCCCTCAATAAGGGCTCCATCGAGGCTCACACGCACCATCTCCGCCCCTTGAAGTCCCATAGTCACCATGAGCTTTTTCGCGAGTTCCACCACCGTGTCCGGATCCAAACCGCGTGCGATCATGAACCGATCGACATCTCCCTCCTGTGTCTCGGCTACGCCCTCAACTTCATACCTCACACCTTCCTGAGTCAACGTTCGACGAACGTCTTCCCAGTACTGCGCCGACCATTGAGCCCGCGGGAACCCGAGCTCGAGAACCGGAGGGTTTTGCTCGGCTACTAGGAATTGCACAAATCGACTACCCGCCTGCTCTTCTACCGTCAGGATGCCTCCGATCGCGGCCTTTCGCACGAGATCATGCACGATCCGATCGAGATTCGAGAGTTCGACGCCCATGCTTGATCGGCTGGAGTAGCCAGGATCTAAGCAGCAGCAACAGGAGTAGGATCGCCACGGCTGCCAGAACTATGAGCAATTCGCTACGCCTTTCAATCATTTTTTTATTGATCCGAACACAGATCCACAGATGTACCCAAGCACCTGGCCGAGTGAACCGTCCCGGGTTGTCCGGAGACTCGTTTAGTTGAGTCCCGTGTTAGCGGACTTTTGTTCTTGGAGGCGATAGTAGTCGAGCTCGTGCTCGGCTACTTATCGTAGAAGGAAGCGGACCCCGCATTTCGGTCTTCCACGTCTACTCTCCGAGGCGCGGGATCTTCAGGATTCCGCGGCGGCCATCTGCCGAGCGGGAAAAGGGATCGCATATGCGCGAGAACGTGTCGTGTCGGGCACGACCGCTGTGAGCTCGAGTAGCACGACGCTCACGTTCTTCGCTGCTGGCCCAGCAACTGTCCTGCAACTGATGTGCGGGGACACCCGCTGCTAGCCTGCGCACGAACGTCGGACAGGCCTCGGCTGAGCCACGACCTCTCTACTCGGCGCCGAGCCGCAAAGAGTGGAATGCCGGCCGCTGCGTCTCAGTTCGCGCGTCAAGAAACTGACTCGTCAAAAGCTTCAGCGATCGCCGCGCGGGCGCGCATCCAGTCCCTACGCACGGTGCGGGTGCTGACGTCGAGAGCCAGCGAGGTCTCCTCCTCGGTAAGGCCACCGAAGTAGCGACACTCGACCACCTTGAGAAGCCGCGGTTCGTGCTCCGCAAGAGACGTCAGCACCTCGTCGAGCTGCAGCACGAAGTCGAGCTGCGGTTCGATCGGCAACCTCTCCTCCTCGAAAGGGGCCAGCGCCTGGCCGGAGCCGCGCTTGGCACGCGAACGGCGCCGGGCCTCGTCCACCAGCAGTTGTCGCATGGCGGTCGAGGCCAGAGCGAAGAAGTGACCTCGGTCGACCACTCTGGGCACCCCCCGGGCCAGCTTGAGATACGCCTCGTTGACGATCGCCGTCGTATTCCAGGTCGGGCTGGCAAGACCGTCACGTCGCCGCAGTCTGCGGGCGATCCGCTGGAGCTGGTCGTAAACGAGCGGCATCAGCTCGTCGAGCGCGTCAGGATCGTCGCCACGCGACCGTTCGATCAGTTCGGCGATGCGCGCGTCGAGATCGTCGTCGGATTCGTGCGAGCCAACGACCTGCCTCGTTCGATCCTCCGCCATCTGTGAACTATAGACTTCTCAGGAGAGTCGGGGTCTCTGACAGACGCCCCGCAGTGACGACCAATTCGGGGAACGGCCATCCACCAATCCCGCGTCGAGGAGCTCTTCGACCGCGTCTTCGAGCTAGAAGAAGCTGTGGGGCAACTGTTGCTCGAGCGTGAAGGGAAGGA
>JANQPS010000910.1 GCA_028285365.1 Thermoanaerobaculia bacterium
CGACTTTGGGCTCGCGAGATCTGCCGAGCCGTCGTCGGGCGACGTCGACCTCTCGCAGTCGCCGACGCGCACCGAGCTCGCCACCACCGGCGGGCAGATCCTGGGAACGGCTGCCTACATGTCGCCCGAGCAGGCCAAAGGAGAAGTCGTCGACAAGCGGACAGACGTCTGGTCTTTTGGCGTCTGCCTCTACGAAGCTCTGGCGGGGCAGGGACCGTTCCCTGGCAAGACGGTCGCCGAGCTGATCGCCGCGATCCTCAAAGGAGAGCCGGACTGGGACGCGCTTCCCGCCGAGACACCGCCCGTGGTGCATCGGATCCTCAGGCGATGTTTGATCAGAAACCCACAGAAACGGCAACGGAGTCTGGGCGACGTCGTTCTCGACCTGGAGGACGGCCTCGACGATGAACACAGCGCGGCGCAAGAAGCGATTCCCCGAGCACGAGACACGCGACCCGCCTGGGCGGCAGCTCTCATCATGGGCATCGTGATCGGCGGCATGACAGTTTGGGGGTGGCAGTGGGCGTGGCCCGGGATTGGTGAGGGGTCGCCCGATCCGGTGGTGCGCTTCTCGTTCGATTCCGAGGGCCAAGATGGAGGTACCGGCGACCTCATGGCGCTTTCTCCGGACGCCAAGACGATCGTCTTCCGAGTCCAGCACGGCAATACCTTCGCTCTCTACAGACGGGATCTGAACGCGTCCACAGCGGTCAAGCTCCAGGACTGGGGAATGCAGCCGTTCTTCTCACCTGACGGTCGACACTTCGGCTTCTTCGAGAGGCGAGGCCTCATGAGAATGC
This sequence comes from Thermoanaerobaculia bacterium, assembly GCA_028285365.1. GTDB lineage: Bacteria > Acidobacteriota > Thermoanaerobaculia > Multivoradales > Multivoraceae > JANQPS01. Next base: position 801 of record JANQPS010000910.1, read on the forward strand.
CCCTGAGCGGAGGACCTGCAGTCCCCGTCACTTCGATCGCGGGCTGGCCTACCGGCGGAACGTGGCTCGAAGACGGACGCATCGTCTTCGCGACCACGGCCGCACCTGGTCTTCTCGCCGTCGACTCGAGCGGCGGCTCCCCAACCACGCTACCCGACTTGGACGCGCGGCTGATCTATCGATGGCCCCAGTCGTTTGCCGGCGGGAGAGCACTCGTGGCGAGCGCGGCAACTGCCGACGGCTCGGCTTCCACCGTGACCGTGGTGTCTGTGGACCCACCAGGCACGCTGTCTCTGTTCGAAGGCGACTATCCACGGGTACTCGAAAATGACAGTCACGACGCCTACCTGCTGTTCTGGAGACGCGGCAACATCTGGGCAGTGGGATTTGATACCCGATCGTTTGCCACCGAAGGTACGCCGGTCGCGATCGTCGAGAACGTCAACCGCTGGGCCGGCGCCGTTGGGCTGGCCGTGAGCAGGTCAGGCTCCATCGCCTACTCGACCCCGGCACTTCAGAGGCTCGTTTGGCTCGAACGTGACGGCACCATCGAACTCGTTCTACCCGAACTTGCGACCTACAGAGCGCCGCGACTCTCTCCAAACGGCAGGCGCCTCATGTACTCGCGCTACCTGCCGGAAGGCGACGAAGACATCTTCCTGCTGGACCTCGACGGGCGCTCACTGCCCGAGCGCTTGACAACGCGTGACGGCCCCGACGGCTCAGCCCGATGGGGCCCAACGGCGGAGTCCCTGACCTATGTCGAGAGCCGCCCCGCGAGCCGCTCCTTTGTCCGTGCCCAAGCTCGCGTCGGCGCCAACCCAAATCCGGACGTGCTCCTCGAGGAAGTCCTCGACGCCTATCCATCGACATGGGACTCTGCCGGCCAACGGCTTCTCTACACCAAGATGTCAGCTGACTCCTCGTGGGACATCTGGCTCCACGAGCCGAGCCAACCCAACCGTCCGCTGTTGAGCACACCTGCCTTCGAGAGTGATGGCGAGTTCTCTCCCGATGGTGAATGGATGGCGTTCACATCAGACCGGTCCGGGTCGACACGCGTGTATGTCGCACCCTTCGCCGATCTCAGCAAGGCCAAGCCAGTCTCGGACGACGGCGGCCGCTATCCTGTGTGGGCACCCTCCGGATCGAGCCTCTACTACCGAACAGACACCCACATCATGCAAGTCGAGCGCATTCCGGAGACCCATCAGTGGCGCTCTCCCGAGACCGTCGTCGCTGCACCACGTGCGGCTAGCGGGCTCATGCGGGACTTCGATCTGGCACCTGACGGTAGGTTTGTGCTCTATCTCGAATCGGACCAGACACGGAAGATCAACGTCGTCCTGAACCTCGACAGTGAACTCGAGCGTCGGCAGACCGTCGAATGAACTCGAGCGTCGGCAGACCCAGGAATGACCTTCACTCCGGTGCGCCGACCGTCACCAGATTCAGCCCACTCTCCGCCAGCAGCGCGTTGAGCTCGTCGACCTTCGCCAGCACACCGTCATAAGGCTGCAGCAGCTCCGCCAGCTCCGCGTCCAGGTCCACCAGCCGCCTTCGGGTCCCTTCGCTCGGCGGCGAGGAGTTCGAGATGGCGTGGCTGTAGAGATAGGCGTACTGGTTGTCGATCTTGGGCGGGAAGTTGATGGCGTCCTGGTTGACCTCGCTCTTGGTCTGGATCAGAGTCTCTTCGATCTCCGTGGTCAACGCGGACAGCTCGTCGATGAGCTCCATGAGCGCCTTGCGCTGTTCACCCTCTGGAAGAGACTTCTGAGCGCGCCCGCGATACGACGACGCAGCGTCACGCACCGTGCGCAGGGTCTTGATGCGGTCGTGAATCCCGGTCAGTCGTTCTCGCACCTCGAGGGTGAAGTCCCACTTGGAGCGGAGGTCCTGATTGGTGAGCTCGGTCAGCCGCGGGTCTTTGCGAACCTCGAACGAGACCGTCACCGACTCGATTGTCCCCGTCGTCTCTGTCGTGTCGTCTGCCCGACTGAGCTCGGCGCGATAGCTGCCGGGAGGCACCGGTGGACCTCCCGTGTAGGACAGCGACATCACCGCTCCGTCCACGAGATCGGGACCGTACGAGCGCAGACTCCAAACGAAGCGGTTCATTCCAGACGTCATCTCGGGTAGCTCGGCAAGGACCGGATCCGCCGCAAGATCGGCATCACTCGGCGAGGTCACGAAACGGCGCATCACATCACCGTTCTCGGCCACAATGCTCAGCTCGAGGTCTTCGACGAGCTCTTCCTCACCGTCGCCACCGCTGGTCTGGGAACCATCCTCCTCTCGTCCGATCCACACATACAAAACGGCACCGTGATCCGGTGACTCCGGTGCCGTCGGTCCGCGAAAGCCTCGAGCCGACACCAGCGTCGGCTGACCCGAGATCCAAAGCCCTAGCTCCTTGCCTGGGTCGTCGCGCTCGAGCTGACGCAGCAGCTCGAGGTCGTCGAGAATCCAGAAGGACCTTCCCTGAGTAGCGACGACCAGATCCCCCTGATGGATTACCAGATCGGCGATCGGGGTATGCGGAAGGTTGAGCTGCAGAGGACTCCAGCTCGTTCCGCCGTCGACTGAGTGAAACATCCCGAACTCGGTGCCGGCAAAAAGCAGCCCTTCTCGCTCGGGGTCTTCCCGGACGACTCGCACTGGATGATCATCCGGGAGTCCATCGACGATGCGCTTCCACGATGCTCCCCAGTCGTCGGTCCTGAACACGTACGGTGCCCAGTCGTCGTTGCGATAGCGATACGCCGCAACGTAGGCCCGACCTTCTGCGTGCTCCGAGACGTCGATCGAGTTGACCGTAGCGTCGACCGGCATACCGCTCGGCGTCACGTCGCTCCAGGTCGCGCCGTCGTCTCGCGACAGCGAGATGGTTCCATCGTCGGCTCCAGCCCACAGCTCGTCGGCAGAGTACGGTGACTCGGCGAGCGCAAAGACTGTGTTGTACACCTCGACGCCGGTGTGGTCGAACTGCACTGGGCCGCCCGGTAGGGCCTGCTTTTCGGCATCGTTGCGCGTGAGGTCCGGGCTGATCGTCTCCCACGTTTGGCCACCGTCGCGAGTCCGGTGGACGTAGTTAGAGGCGTGGTAGACGATCGACTTATCGTGTCTCGAGATCAGGATGGGCGCGTTCCACTGGAACCGGTACTCCAGATCGCGAGGTGCCGTTCCATCCTGCATTTGCGGATACAGGATCACGTTGTCGCTGTAGCCGGTCCGGTGGTCGTAGCGGTCGATCTGACCAAGGTAGTTACCGGAGTAGATGATGTTCGAGTCTTCAGGGTCGATCGCGATGTGGCCGCTCTCGGCGCCCGCGACCGAGTACCACTCCTGCTCCGGAGTGATGTCACCCCGTGAGAATGACGGCACGCTGATCGTCGAGTTGTCCTGCTGCGCGCCATAGACCCGATAGGGATAGTCGTTGTCCACCGAGACCCGATAGAACTCTGCCGTCGGCTGGTTGTGTAGCGACGACCAGCTGCGGGCTCCGTCGACCGAGACGTTGGCACCACCGTCGTTCGACTGAACCATCAGCTCGGGTCGCTCGGGGTTGATCCACAGATCGTGGTTGTCACTGTGAGGAGTCGGAATCCTCTCGAACGTCGTGCCCGTGTCTTGAGAACGATAGAAGCCGACGTTGCTGACCCAGACGGTGTCGGCATCACTCGGATCGGCGTCCACGTGGCTGTAGTACCAACCGCGGGTCTGGAGGTCCCGGTTGGTGCTCGTGCGCGTCCACGACTCACCGGCATCCTCCGAGAGGAAGAGGCCGCCGCGTCCTTCGTCGGCCGTGATCAGCGCCCAGACGCGGTCAGGACGCTTCGGCGAAACGCTGACACCTATGCGTCCGAGCACCCCCGTGGGAAGACCTCCGCCGAGCTGCTTCCAGGTCACCCCGCCGTCGACACTCTTGTAGAGGCCCCCTTCCTCGCCGCCGTCGATCAGAGTCCACGGTTTGCGCTCGACTCGCCAGATGGCCGCATAGAGGACTCGGGGGTTTGTCGGGTCGATTGACAGATCCACGGCTCCAGCGCCCTCTGAGACGAACAGCGTGTGCTCCCAAGTGGCTCCGCCGTCGCGGGTGACGAACACCCCGCGCTCGGGGTTGGGGCCGAACACGTTCCCCAAGACAGCTGCCCATGCTGTGTAGGCATCGCTCGGGTGCACGATGATTTTCGCGACCGATCCGGACTCCTCGAGCCCCAGGTGTTTCCAGGTCTTGCCCGCGTCCACCGAGCCATAGACGCCGTCACCAATCGACACGTTCCCCCGCGGACCGGCCGACCCCGTTCCAACGTAGATGACGTTGCGGTCGCTGGGAGCCACCGTCACCGCGCCAACGGATCCCACGCCGAGGACGTCGTCTGTGAGGTTCTCCCAGGTCTGACCGGCATTGGTCGTGCGCCAGACTCCTCCACCCGTCGAGCCCATGTAGAAGGTGTAAGGGGTATCGACGTGACCGGCAACCGCCGTCACACGACCGCCACGGTAGGGACCGATCATGCGGTACTCGACGCCCTCGAGCAGCTCTTCGGGGAGGCTTGTACCCCCATCTGGTCCATCGTCTGAGCCTGCGATTGCCGGGGCCACGATGCTCAAGGCGGAAAGGCCCAAAACCAGGGCAACGAGCCACCAGCGGATGGCGCCTTGCCTCCGATCGGAGGTCTTGTTCGAGCGCGTGACAAAAGGAGAGGTGGTGGGCATAGTCGAGCTCCTGACGAGTCAAAAGGACGACAATTCGCCGAACTCGTCGTCCTTGCACCGCCGGAGTCTACTTTGCCGATCGGGTCGTCCGAGACCGCCAACGAGCCGAGCATCCCTGGACTAGATCGACCAGCCGAATCGGAGAGCGTGACGGCGCATGAGCTCTCGACACGAGCGACAGAAGCGCAATCCTCGGGCGTCGATGACGGCGCGCTGATAGCCGCGCTCGCCGTAGCCGTTGTAGTCGCCTTTGCTCATGGGGCAAAAACCGCTCGAGCCTGCCGGCTCGAAGCGATAGTGGTGGCCAAGACCAAAGTTGTGTCCGAGCTCGTGAAGGGCCACCTTGATCACCCTCTCGACGGCAATTCGCCCGCTGCGGCGCCTCAGTCGACGTGTCGAGACGACGGCAACCTCGTTGCGATTGTCTTTGCCCCCGAACATGAACTGATGGAAGCCTTCGGCGTGGGGATCGATCAGATCGGCATCAGTCACCCCGAGGATGTGGCCACCAACCTCCTGCTCCAGGACGCTGGTCAGCAGGCTCGCCTCGATCTCCTCGAAATGTGGCGGCTCGTAGCTCACGAGCTCGAGCCCTTCGACGAGATGGCGAAAGGCGCGCCGAACGGCCTGGCCGAGCCGATCCAGTCCTTCGACGTCGAGCGCCTCGCCGACCCGCACCAGTTTGACCCGCAATCCTTGACTCGCCGTCATCTCGAGCACCTCACCTCAGCCGTTCGAACACCTCTTCGCGTTTCAAAAAAGGTCTAGATCCATCTTCTGGTCAGCCCTCTCGGTTCATCGGGGACGCGACTGCGCTGACCTCTCGTTCAGGCCAACGGACGGCTCCGCCAACAGAGGACATGCCACCCAGGACATCGGTCGCCTCGACTGTCGCAACACGCGCAAGCGCGCAGAGCTTCCGGAGGCCGTCGAGCTGGTCCCCGGTTTGACCGCAACTGGCGGCAAGGCCGGGCTCAGAGCTCCGCCATCATCGAGACCGCCGCGTCGGCGAGGTTTTCGACTCTCCTGGCATAGAGGTCGGTGTCCACCGAGCCAGCCATCTTGCCCTGCAGGTAGCGATCGAGCACGCCTTCTACGATCGCCGCGAGTCGCCAGTACTGAAACGCACGGTAGTAGGCCACGCCACTGAGATCGCGGCCGGTCAGCTCTTCGTAACGGGCAATGACCTCGTTGCGCGTCGGAAACCCGCCGGCGGCCGTCGGCGGCGGTGCGGCTTCTGGGCTGGTCTCCTCACCTTCGTCGGGCTCGGCCCAGTTGTTGAGCAGAAAGCCGACGTCAGCCAACGGATCACCCAGCGTGCACAGCTCCCAGTCGAGGACCGCCGCGATCTCACCCGACTCCGCCGTCAGCATGTTGCCGAGTCGGTAGTCCCCGTGAACGATGCTCGCGCCGATCTGTTCCGGCATCTTCTGTTCGAGCGCATCGGCGAGCTGATCCATGCTCGGCAGCTCGCGGGTCTTGCTCTTCTCCCACTGGCCGCGCCAGCGCTTGAGCTGACGAGCGAGGTAGGCCTCTTTGCGTCCGAGCTTGCCGAGACCGACCGCATCGGGATCCACAGCATGGAGTCGGGCCAGGACCGAGACCACCGATTCACCGGTGATCTGCCGAACGTCTTCACCGAAGTGCGTGCGCACGACCTCCGCAGTATCGAGCACATGGCCGACGACGTAGTCCATGACGTAGAACGGAGCCCCGTTGACGGAGTCGTCCTCGCACAGTCCCAGCGTCTCGGGAACCGGCACGGACGTGGGCACGAGAGCCGAGATGATTCGGTGCTCTCGAGCCATGTCGTGTGCGGTCGCCAAGAGCTTGCCCAGGGGTGGTCGGCGCAGCACGTAGCGGCTGCCAGCCGCGTCCTGGACCAGGTAGGTCAGGTTCGAGTGGCCACCCTCGATGCGTGAGAAAGCGAGCGGCGCAGTCACCCCGGCCACGTTGCCGGCGAACCAATCGGTGACCCTCGCGGAATCGATACCTGGAATGTCGGCGCTCACGTCTACTCGTCTCGCTCTGGGTCGTTGGTGGCGTCTGGCTCTCTGTCTCGGACGATGCTCAAAGCTAACCGAGTCGGTCGATAGGGCGCAAACTGCGCAAGCCGCGGCGCGAACTGGAAGCGAGTCGTCAGGAGACACGAAACGTCCGCCACTCGACATGGCCGTCCTCGACGTGTTCTCGCAGTCGCCGCTGCTTGGCACTCAGCTCGGAACGGCCCGATTTGACCTCCACGAAGGTGACGCCGTCTTCAGGATCGAAGTGCACGTAGTCGACTGGCTGTCCCAGGAACACCGTCGTGGTGCCCACACGGCGCACGTCCACGGGAAAGTCGTCCAGCAGCGGCGCCATCGCCTCACCGAGATGTCCCGCACGGACCCGGTTGCCTGCAAGCTGACGCTCGAGCTTGCGGTAGCGTCGCGCGAGCTTCCACCGCTCGAGCGTCAGCCACACGACCGTCGCGAACAGAGCCAGGCAGGTGATGGTCAGCCAGACCAAAACCGAAGACTCCGCCAGTCCAGACAAAAAGGTGAGAGCCGTCACGTGTCACAGTCTACGGTCAGCCCCGAGTCAGCCGGTAGACTCTCGGACGAAGTCTCCATCCGGCTCGACGCTTCAACTACGGTGGCGACCACAACGCGATGCGACCCACAACGCCACGCACCCGCGCGATCACGATCCTGGCAGTGCTTGTGCTGTTTGGTGTCTTGGGAACGCTGACAGCGCAGAGATGGTGGGGCGGAGGACCACGAATGCCTCCGAAGTTTCCTGGACCGGATTTCGAGCCGCGCCCAGGGTTTGCCTTCTGCCGAGGCCACTACGACCCAGTCCGCTACGAGCCTCTCGGCCAAAGCTGGTTCACCGACTACCCGGACTCGGACTTCAACCTCAGCCTGCGGCTGTCGGAGCTCACTCGGACCCCGATCCGCAAGGACCGCTACGGCGATCCCGACCATGTGGTCGTGCGCCTCACCGACGAGACGCTGTTCGAACATCCCATGCTCTTCATGAGTGACGTCGGCACGATCGGCCTCAGCCTGGACGAAGTCGACGCTCTGCGCGAATACCTGCTGCGCGGCGGCATGCTCTACGTCGACGACTTCTGGGGCTACGAAGCCTGGCGCCACTGGGAGGAGCAGATCGGTCGCGTGCTCCCTCCGGGCGTCTACCCCATCGTCGAGCTACCCCTCGATCACTACCTGTTTCGCATCTTCTACCAGGTCGACAAGGTGCCGCAGGTCCCCTCGATCCAGTACTGGTACCGGAGCGGAGGCGGCACGTCGGAGCGCGGCGCCGAGTCTGCTCAGGCCACGATGCGCGCCATCTTCGACCCGGACGGGCGCCTCCTCGTGCTCATGAGCCACAACACCGATATCGCCGATGGCTGGGAGCGTGAGGGAGACTCAGAAGAGTTCTTCGACCTGTTCTCGATTCAGTCCTACCCGATCGGAATCAACATCGTGCTGTACGCACTCCTCGGCTGACTCAACGGCCGCCGAAGCTGACGAACGGTGCCCAGTAATAGGGATGGGCCGTCGCCGGAGTTGACAGCAGCTCGAGCTGAGCCTTTCTCAGAGCCTCGGCAACCTCACCACGTCCTATCTCGACCGGGGCACCGTCGGCCGAGTCATCCCCGGCGCGACCGAGAAGGGCCGCATAGAAGTGCGTCATGAGCTCGGTGGTCGATCGATCGGACACCTGCCAGGAGCTGACCACGACGTTGCGCGCTCCGGCGGCCACGAAACCTTGCGAAAGCCCCACCAGTCCTTCACCTCGCACGTCGACGCCCAGCCCTGTCCCGCAGCCAGACAGCACGACCAGATCAGCGTCGAGCTCGAGGGTGAGAATCTCGCGCGTCTGGAGCAGACCGTCCTGCCCCTCCTCCGGTGGCCAAGCCATGACGAGACTCGACTCCCCGGGCGACGAGTCACTGGCAAAGGCGTGCGTGGCGAAGTGAACGAAGCGTACGGCTTCCAGCTCGCGTGAAGCCTTCACGGAAGACTCGCTGGCCTGCTCCCCAACGTGGACGGAAGCCCGATCGAAGAGCTCGCCGATGGCTCGCACTTCGCGCTCGGCGTGCTCGAGAGGAACGAGCTCATCGAGATCCAGCACTTCCACGCCCCTGAGCATCTCCTCCGAAGGTTCGGGTCGCGCTTCGCCCCGCCTCGGAGACGGCGACGACGGCGCGGCCCACGCCAGGAGCGTCGTGTTCTCGTTCAGGCTCTCGCGCTCCCTCTTGGCCCGCACCTCGATCGCGCTGGAAAACGCGTACCTCACGGCCCAGCGCTCCACGACGTAGCGACTCTCCGTTCTCGGGCCCGCGGAGTCACGCAGAAGGCCGAACGGTAGACCCCAGAGCGGTCCATCGGGTACGACGATGAGCTCCTTCGCGGTCTCGAGGTATGAGCGAACCGGTTCGAGGAGCATGTCGAAAGTCGACTCTGACTCGCGCTGCAGGCCGACCGAGACTCTTCCGGGACGAGTGATCAGCTTGCGAAGGCGTGCAATCTGCTCTTGCAATCGATCTGGCACTCCCAACTCGACCGCATCGACGGCCGTCTTGGAGATCACGAACAGCCACGCCTTGTCGGGGTCGACGTGGTATTGCAGCAGGAGCTGGTCAGGCGTCAGGCTCGATTGGACCGATGTCACCGAGGTCCTCACTCCTTCATGCGACAAGCCGTAGATGGGCTCGGTCCGGGCCGCCCGCGCCTCCAGCAATTCCAGCTCGGTCTCGGTATCAGCAGCTTCAGTTCTCAGTCTTTCGAGCTCCACGGAGCCGACACTGCGATCGAGCAAGAGTCGCTGCAGATCACTCAGCTTGCGACTCGTCTGAGCAAGCTCCTCCTGGAGCTCACGATCCAGTGCCGACAGTGGCTTCTCGCGCGCTCTCGCCATCAGCTCACTGAGGGAGCGGCTGCGCCCTAGATCACTGATCTCGAACGCCTCGAGCAGATCTGTCTGCGCATTTCCCGAGCGCCAGCGCTCCAGGAGGAGCTCCGTCCACAGGTCGTGGGCAACCCGAACCTCTGCAAACGCGAAGACCCGCAGCCTCGTTCCAGTCAGGCCGGAGCGGATCTGATCGCTGACCTCCGCTGCCTCGCGCGCTGAGCCGATTGCCGCATCCAGCTGCCCCGTCTGTCGCTCGTGGAGGGCTCTGGTGAGGAGCGCCTCGCGCATTTCGTGGAGATTGCTCACCTGGCGGGCGCGATCGAGCGCGGTCCGGAGATACGTCTCAGCCGAGTCGTTGTCGCTCCTCTTCATCGCCAGCTGGCCGTACGACATGTTGAGAGTGATCTCGAGGTCTCGATCCTGGGCGTCTCGGACCATGTCTCCGGCTGTATCCAAGAGGCGCTGCGCTTCCTCGAGCTTGCCCAGCTCCATGGCGATGATCCCCAGCTTGATCGTCGAATCCGTGATCAGCGAGGCGTCACCGCGATCTCGAGACAGATCCAGGGCGTGGCGCATCCCCTCGTACGCCACCTCGTGATTGCCCTCTTCGTGATGCTGAAAAGCCCGGTTGATGGCCAGGGTCGCCAACAGGCGTGACGCATAGTGGGCATCTCCCGACTCCCGCGCGAAGCGCTCCGCCTGATCCCAATGCTCGAGCGCGGCGTCGATGTCGCCCATCTCGCCGAAGACTCCGCCCATGTTTGCCGTAACCATCGCAGCTCCGAGTGAGTTGCCGACCCGCTCGGCGTGCTCGCGAGCACGCTGCATGATGGCCAGTCCCTCGAGGTAGCGTCCGCGGTGGAGCTCGTTGATCGCCGAGCCATTGAGCGCGGCCGCCGCCAGCCCGAACACGTCGCCTTCGAGAGCCACGGCTTCTGCCCGCGCGAACAGGTCGGCTGCCACGTCGCGCTCACCGCGTGAGGAGTGGAAAGACGCCAGCTCGGAGAGAGCTGCGGGGAGATAGTGACGACTCTCGATCTCCTCGAGGACGGCGAGGGTCCGGTCTGCCTCCTTCAAGAACTCGTCTCCACGACCGAGAGTGGAAAAGCCTGCCATCAGCTGAAAGCGACTGCGTCCCTCTATCCGGGCACTGTTCCCAACTACGGCAGCCGCTACACCCCGTGCTGCAGCGCTCACCGAGCGCTCGAGGTCGCCAGCCCTGACCCACAACTGGCTCGCGAGGGTGTACGCGAGGCCTGCCCGGGCGTGCGACTGGACCTGTTCCAGAAGGTCTCCCGCACGTTCGAGGCCGCCAGCTCGAACGTCGTCTCCTTTGTCGTTCAGGGCTGCTTGGAACAACTGCTCGCCCGAGTTGCGCTCGAGGTCGCTCTCCGACGCATGCCGCCGCACGACACGCTCGAAGCGATACGTTGCCCGCTGGCCGAAGCGAGGCCTGACGCTGAGCTGGAACTCACCGGCATTATCGGCAACGTAGGAGATCCGCTCCGGGCCACTCTCACCGACCGGCCACGAGTAGGAACTCCGGACTCTCTCACCTTGGGAGTCTTCGAGCCGGAGTTCCAGATCTCCAGAGAGTTGGACAGCAGAGACCTGGAGGAGCTCGCCCTCGTCCAGACTCAACTGGTGGGTGTGAATGTCTCCTGGAGACAGCTCGTGCGGCCCCCCCTCCGCGAGGCCAGGTGTCTGGAAGGCCGGGAGCCCTGGTGGGAACCAGGCGCTGACGACAAAAACCAGGACCGACGCTGGCCACATCGAGCCCCCGCGCCCCCGAAACGAGCGGCTTCGGTGTCGACCGGGCTGCGGCCGTCGACCGATCCTCGCCAGCCCGTGCTCAGCTCCTTTCATGAGAGATCGAACATTAGCAGTGGGCGCTGACAACAGCCGTCAGGTCGGGGCCAGCGTGATGCCCGTCCGGTGCCGACCGAAGACGAAAACGACGGAGGCCGCAAACGCTTTCCGAAAACAAATGGCGCCCATTCGCCAAACAACTGCCGAACCGGGCCTCTAGAGTCCGCCATTTGTTGGTTTTGGCGCCACTTTGGCCCCGGCACATCCGGCGGCACCACCTTTGCTTCTACCGCCGATACTGATGCCGGAGGGCAGCCGACCGATCGCCGCGCTCTCCGCACGGTCCCTCGAGATCCCAGCAAGATCCACGCAAAACCGAAGCAAATCGAACGGGAACCACGCGAGATGCAAGAGAACCGAGCAGATCTGAGCCAGATCGAAAAGCGGCGCTCCAACGTCGTCCAGTTTTTGATGATGGTCGTGAGTGCGCTCCAAGCCATCGTTCTGTTCTCCATCCTGAGCAACGATCCGCGACTGAGCGTCGTCGTGCCGGCGATCGTTCTCGTCTTGCTGGCCTGCTTGTACGCCGGCTTCAGGGAGCGGCAGCTCAGACACCAGCAAGCCGCTCTCCGTGCTACGGCTGTTGCGCGCGGACGCCAACTGTCCAAGATGAGCGAGAAGATGCGCGCTGACTCGACCGCACTCGAGCAACTGGGTGAGCGCCTCGACGACGTGACCGCGCTCTATCGGGCCATCAGCACAGTCAACTCGGTGCGCGAGCCTGGCGCGACCTACGACGCAATGTTGCGCGCAGGTCTCGCGCTCATCGACGCCGACCGAGGATCGATCATGCTCGCCGACTCCCGTGGTGAGCTCCGAATCGAGGTTGCGGAAGGCCTTCCTCCCAGTGTCCTCAGACAGACCCATGCCCAGGCCCCTGGCGAAGGCATCGCCGGATCCGTTCTCGTCAACGGCGAGGGTGTCCTCATCGAAGGCAGCGCCGAGGGTGACCCCCGGTTCAGCAGGGTGATCAGCAACGCCCAGGAGCTGAGAAGCGCATTGAGCGTCCCGCTGATTTCCTTCGGACGCGTGCTGGGAGTCCTCAATCTCGGACTCTCCTCGGAGTCGACCCGCGATCAGCTCGGCGAATCCGATCTCAGCCTCGCCAACATCTTCGCGCAGCACGCCGCGGTTGCGCTCGGAGGCGTTCTCCTCCTCGAGGAGCAGATGGCGGAAGCAGAAACCGGGGAGCTGAGACGCAGCGCCTGACGCGTCAGCTACAACCAGTGGACCTCGGCTGGCGAGCCCTCAGGCGATCCCGCGCTCGATCGCCACCTGGCGCAAGGTCTCGAGAGACGCACAACCGGTGAAGTTGGGCCACACTTCCGCGCCGCCGGCTCCCAGTCCCTGACACAACGCGGTGCTTTCGAAGAGCTCGTCGAAGTAGCCCTTGATCTGGCCTAGCTGGGCTACGGGCTGG
>JANQPS010000363.1 GCA_028285365.1 Thermoanaerobaculia bacterium
CCGTCTTCGCCTCGATTGCCCAGAGTTCGTCCGAGTCGTTGCAGACCGTCGCGACATCGATCCTCTTCTCGAAGTGCGGAACCTCACGCGCCACTATGCGACCCGCCCGAAGATGCGACACTAAGACGTCAACGATTCTCCGTTCGGTTATCCGGCGAGCCATCGGCTAACCTTCCCATTGCGCTAGGAGCTCCCGCCCAGAGCAGCTGCCATCGGATTTCTGCTGTAACCACTGCAGTCCCGCGCCACCGGCAGCGACACAAATGATGAGCGCTACGCTGAACATACCATAGGCGATTAGGCCCCCGTTTATGACTCTCTGCGCCGCGTTCGAATTGAAGAAGGTCCCGGCTACGATCGCGACGAATGACAGCGTCAGAAGTATCGCGACCCGGCTGCCCCACTTCCGTCCCCACTGGAAGAGCGCTCGGTAGCGAGAGGCTCTCCTCATGATTGAAGCCAGAGTCACCAGGTCGGCGATAGCGGTCTCATCGAGCCAGATCTGAACGGTTCCGTGCTCCTCCTTAAAGGCTCCGTCGAGGATTCGTTCCGCCTGCCGCGATATGGAGGACGCGAGCGCATCTACGAGGATAGCCTGATAGACGGAAGCGTCCTCGCGCGTTTCGTCGTATTCAGCCAGTGCACCGCAGAGATAGTCAAAGCGAGAGCGCTCCCCCACCCTCCCGAGCGATGTGAGTTCACTCGGAAGCCGGTCATCGATGTCCTTCAGGACCTGCAGAACCTCCTTCCGCAGCACCCCGCGGAAGGCTCCCGCCAGCAGGTCTCGGATCTTCAGGAAGTGCTCGGTCGCAACCGAATGCTTGCGATCGATCAACCACACGAAGCTGCCAGCTAGGGCGCCGTTAAGCGACACAAGCACGCCGAGCAGAGCCCAGTCATGGAAGAAGATGTTGATCGGTACGCCCCGACGCGTCGCCGAGAGCTGCTTCAGGCCAGCCCCAGCTGCGTCTTGATCGTGCTTTCGCGTGCAAACTGCGGAAACTCCTCGTATGTGTAGACGAGGAGTTGCCTCAGCGTCAAGGAATTGAAGAAGCTCTTGAACTCGGTTAGCTGGTCGCGGAACTCCTCGTCCAGGGAGTCCCACACGTCCTTCGCCACAGTTGCGCCGAAATCCGACGTGAGGGAGAACCGCTTGGATTCGATGACCCTCGGATCACTCTCGGTCTCGTCACGATCGTCGGGTAGCAGGTACCGAAGTCGCTCGGTGTGGACAATCCCAGCCAACTCGAGTTCGTCAAGCATCACTCCAAGTTCTGACGAATACGGCCCCATCTTGTATGGCCTGTAGCCGAGGCCTTGAGCGTGTTCTACCGCGGCCCCAGGCCCACGCCCTTGTAGCAGTAAAAAGATGAGCTTCTGGAGCCGAGTGATTCCCTCAACCGGCTCACCCGTTCGCCTTGACTTCCCGGGAGCGTACAGGAGTACCAGGAGGAGGTCGGCTGGATCCATCGTCTCTCGTGAGCGGTGTTCGCGAATGGATGCGGAAGACTACTGACGGCGGGCCATCATCGCTACCGCGTTTAGGTTCAACCCCGATTTTCGGTTTTTGTTCGCATGCTCACGGGACGGGCGATCTCGACGTGAGCTCGGGCGCGGCCAACACGGCCCACTCCTGAGTGGATAGCTCTAGCTCTGAGGGTCGTTTTCGTACGGGCCGAACTGTGGTTCTCACCGCACGGCGCTGAACGGACTCAGTCACGCACCATGCCTATCCAGCGTGAAGCACGTCTCAGCAGCCGAGGCCGTCCCTATTCCACTACTTCGATTTGAAGCGTCGTCCGGTTGCGCTGTCCGACACTCCGACGGAGGGTCTCATGCTGGTCCCGCTCCATGACTAGACTCGCGGGCATTTCGACCTCAATGATGCGAGTGGCGCCCGACTTCCTCGCGACGAGGTCGCGAACGTGCCCTGCTTGTCCGATGCCATCGGGCCGGTCCATCCCGGGTAGGTCAGCTTCACCATCCCAGCCGTCGCGCTCAAGCTAGCGCCTCGATCTGCCAGACCCTCTCGTCGCGTTCGGATCGTCCCTTGGGACTACCCCGTGCCATCGTCCTTCTGCCCCCGATATACGGCTTTTCTTCGGCAAAGAACGGAGATCAATCAGTTCGTGGCAAGAGAGTGGCGAGATCGGGTTCAGAGCTCAGGTCGGTCCGAGTCGATGGCCATGCAGTTCGCTCTGGCGTCGACACCCTCCCGCCCCTTCCATCATGCGGTCTGCCCAGACCTAATCCTAGAGCAGCCCGTGTTCGCTCAGCGCGACGTACCGGCCGCCTGATCCGAGGATGATGTGATCTAGAAGGGAATAGCCCAGTAGCTGCGATGACTCGCGAATCTGTTCGGTCACCGCCCGGTCCTCCGAACTAGGCGTCGGATCGCCGCTCGGGTGGTTGTGAACCAGGATGAAGGCAACCGCGTTGGAGAGAAGCATCGGCCTGAAGACCTCCCTCGGGTCGACGAGAGTCGCGTCGGTAGCCCCTCGGGACAGGTGGTAGACACCGATGACTTGGTGCCTTGCGTCCAGGAGCAGCTCG
>JANQPS010000930.1 GCA_028285365.1 Thermoanaerobaculia bacterium
GGGGGAACGTTGGGTGACGATCGTGCCCCTGCTGTTCGTGCTCGTGCCATTTCTCGGCCTGAGAGCGACGCTGTCGATGACCCAGCCCTGCGTCATGGCCCTCGGGAGAACCGAGCTGATGTTCCGGGTGAGTCTCCTCTATGCGCTCGTTCACCTGCCCGTGTTCATTGCTGGCACGTGGCTCTACGGCCTTCGCGGGGCCATGTGGAGTATCGCCTTGGCGGGAATCTTCTACGTGGCGCTCAACGCATGGCTGCTGCGAGTGACCCTGAGCCTCGGGATAGGCGAGCTCCTGGCTCGGATGACGCGTCCGCTACTCGCGAGCGTAGTCATGGTCAGTGGTGTCCTGTGGCTTCAGGAGCTGCTGTTTTCGGCTGACGGTGCAGCCGGGAGCTGGGTGCGACTCGTCGTGAGTATTGCGTGCGGCATGCTGATCTACGTCGCAACGCTGGCTCTGTCCTGGCGAGCTGCAGGGCTCCCCAGTGGGATCGAGCGGCGAGCTCTCGAGTTGTGGGAGCGGAGATTCGGCTCACCTGGCTGAGAGCTTCTCGAAGATGGCTTCAGTGCGCTCGGCGATCGCGGCCCAGGAGTGCTCGGCTGCTAGGGCGCGACCGCCAGCCGCGAGAGCCTCTCGCAGTTCGGCGTCGCCGAGTACCCGGGCGAGCGTCTCTGCGAGAGCCTCGGGGTCCTCCGGGGGGACGAGCAGGGCATTGACGCCGTCGTCGAGGAGCTCCTTCCAGGGACCTATGGCGCTCGCGACGACCGGGACTCCCAGTGCCAGCGCCAGGTAGAGCACGCCGGACTGACTGATCTTGCGATAGGGCAACACCAGGACATCCGCAGCCATGAAGTAGCTGGAGACTTCGTCCAGGGGGATGTACTCGAATCGAAAAACGGCGCTCTGCTGTTGGGCTCGTTGGGCGAGATCGTGCCGTTGACTGGCGCTCAGCTTGACCGGGTCGCCAGCGATGAGCAGGCGAGCCTCGGGTCGAGACACGGTCACGGACGGCCAGGCATCGAGGAGGACGTCCAGGCCTTTGTACTCTCGGAGGTAGCCGAAGAAGAGGGCTACAGCCTGACCGTCATCCAGTCCGAACCCCTTGCGGGCGGAATCACGTCCCGAGTCGTCTTCGTCGGTAACTCCCGCCTGTGCGAAGAAGCCGTAGTCGCCATGAGGCACCACTTCGATCGTCTCTCGATCGACGGACTGTTCCGAGACGAGGCGCTCGCGATCGTGCTCGGAGTGGGCGATGAGGGCATCGGGTAGCCGATTGGCCGTGCCGAAGACCCACTTCTCGAGGGCCATCGGCTCGTGCGGAGTCACGACGTGGGCGGTTGCAACCACTGGCCGTCTGGCGAGGCGCAGGAGCAAGAGATAGAGGAGTGCAACGGGGTTGGTGCAGTGGAAGTGAACGACGTCGGGGCGCTCTCGTCGCACGACTCGGGCGACTCGGACGGTGTCCAGAATCGCCTCCACCTTGCGCACCAGGCTCTGCGGGAACTCGGGCAGGCGGCCCGCCGTGCGTGGACTCCAGGTCGCTATGGGGCGCAGGATGCGCGGTTTCCGCATCGTTTTGTCGCCGCCGCCCGAACGTGTTGGAGACGTCGAGGCGCCGTCGAGCTCGTAGCTCGAGGTGGTGACGATGGTGACCTGGTGGCCGCGTTCGGCAAGAGACTCCGAGAGGTTGGCAACGTAGTGAGCAAGACCGCCACGGCCGAAGGTTTCGACCTCGAGCACGCGGAGGCCACCGGGTGCTGGCGAGCTGTCTGGTGTCCCCGTCATTCGTCGCACGGTAGCAGTGACAGGCTGTGTCGGGCGAGGACGTCGCGCCCGGTCACTGAGTAGACTGCCAGGGGCGGACCGCGGGGCTACGAGGTGCACTCGTCGCGCAGCGAGCGACGCTGGCCGTTCCCCTAATCCCCGAGAAGAGGATGAGTCGCGAGGACAGTAGTGAGAGCCTGACACCCGGGTCGCGGAGCGGACCCGGTGACAGCGAGCGCGCCGCCCTCTTGAGGCGAGCCATCCGGCTCAAGAAAGCCGCGAAGTCGACGTCCCCGAGTCGTGACCGTATGGGACGTCGTCCAGCGGACGCTCCCGCTTACCTTGGTCCGCTTCAGCGCGCACTCTGGTTGGCGCACCAGCTGGATCCGAGCTCGGCGGCCTACAACGTCGTGAGCGCCTTTCAGGTTTCCGGGACCCTGGACGAGGCCTGTCTGGGATGCGCTCTCAACGACGTCGTCGCCCAGGAGCGCATCCTGAGGTCTTCCTTTCGCGAGGCACCTGGCCGTGATGGTGACGTCGAGCAGGTGGTCGTGGAAGAGCTCGAGATCGAGGTCGAGCGCCTTTTTGTTGGTGTTGGCGACCTGGACTGCGGCGACGCTGACGCTGACGCTGATGGTCATGACGTAGCCGATCTGATCGCGAGAGCCACCCGCGAGGCACAGAGGCCGTTCGATCTCGCTTCGACTCCTCTGCTTCGTCTCCTTCTCGTCGGACGCGAAGGGCACGAGACGGAGGATCGCCTGCTGGTTCTCGTCGCGCACCATCTGCTCCTCGACCAGCATTCGTTGGGTCTCTTCTGGCAACGATTCGGCGAGGCCTACCAGGCTGCTGTCAGCGGGGAATCGTTGCAGGCACCTGGAGCGCCGCGATCGTCTGACGTTGCGCAATACGACGACTTCGCATACCGGGAGCGGACCCGTGATC
>JANQPS010000365.1 GCA_028285365.1 Thermoanaerobaculia bacterium
CGGGTTACGTGCTGCTGGCGCTATCTTATGCCCGCGAGTAGTCCAATACTTACCAACAGATCGCCCGTCTAGATCCTATTCGCGTAGATACACACGCGATCGTGGAACGCAGAGCGGGTCTCTCGGGAAAGCGCTATCCGAACGTGGGCGCGATCGCCGACCTGCGCGACGCTGAGGGCGAGCGGCTGCTGTCTGCGAGCGAGTTTCGCAATCTCAAGGCCAATCTGGTGGTTCGCTCGCCAGGAGAGTTTCGCAGCCAGTACTGGATGTGGTCTCTGCTCGCCCTCGCGTCTCTCGTCGTAGTGCACGTCGTCTGGAAGGTCCGTGACTTTCGTGGCGACAACGTCTTCTTGGGCGCCGTGACCGTCCTCAGCGGGCTTGGATTCATGATGATGGCGAGCGTCAGGGATCCGCTGCGTGACCTCCTGCTGATCAGGCCCTTCGCTCAGGGGATCATCGGTGGTGCGATCGTGCTCCTGGTGGCGAGCCAAATCGACTTCGAGCGCCCGATCCTTCGCCGTTCGGGCGGCTATGCGCTCCTCGGAGCCTTGGGTTTGTCGGTCTTGCTGCTCCTCTTCGGCACCGGACCGAGCGGGAGTGACGCCAAAGTCAACCTCTTTGGAGCGCAGCCGGTCGAGGTGATCAAGATCCTCGTCGTGTTTTTTCTGGCGACCTACTTCTGTGATCGGTGGGAGCTCCTGCGTGAAGTCAAGGAGCAGCGTTCGGAGCTCGACAACGTGCAGAGAGTCGTGTCCCTGCCCAAGCTCGAGTACTCGCTGCCGCCGCTGTTGGCGATCGCCTGCTTCCTGCTGTTCTTCTTCCTCCAGCGAGACCTCGGACCGGCGCTCGTCCTGTCGTGCTCGTTTCTCGTGCTCTATGGCGTCGCTCGTGGACGGGCGTTGATGGCAACCGTGGGGTTCGGCTTCCTCATTCTCGGGTTTGTTGCAGGCTATGTCTTGGGATTCCCGGCCACCGTCAAGGGGCGGCTCGAGATGTGGCTGTCACCTTGGGACAACACGTTTCGTGGTGGGGATCACCTGGCCCACTCGCTGTGGGCCCTGGCGAGTGGCGGGGTGCGCGGTGTCGGATTGGGTGGAGGTAGCCCCGAGACCGTTCCCGAGGTCCACACGGACATGGTGCTCAGTGCAGTAGGCGAGCAGCTTGGCGCACTAGGTCTTGCGTCGGTCATCACCCTCTGGTCGGTGATTCTGTGGAGAGGCCTTCGCGCGAGCTGGCGATCGAGCACCTACGGCATGTTCCTCGGTCTCGGCCTGGTGCTGGCCATCGGACTCCAGATGGTGTTGATTGCGGGCGGGGTCGTCGGCCTGCTCCCTCTGTCGGGGGTCGTGTCGCCTTTCTTGTCGTATGGCCGCTCGGCGATGCTCGTGAACTTTGGAATCATCGGCGTGCTCCTGTCTCTTTCCGGACGTGAGGCACCGCGCGCGGCAGTCGTCTTCAGGCCCGCGCTTCGCAAGGTGGGGTTTGCGTTTGCCGTGATGTTGGCCGCGCTTCTGGCTCGAGGTGCCCAGCTTCAGGTCATGGTGGACGAAGAGGCGACCGCGCGTGGGGTCCTGGCTCTGCAGGCTGATGGCCAGCGTAGGTTTCGCTACAACCCGCGACTGGTGGAAATGGCTCGGTCGATCCCCCGGGGCGCGATCCTCGACCGCAATGGCTTGCCGCTGGCGACGAGCGATTGGGCCGAAGTCGAATCCCAACGAGCGGTGTTCGAAGATCTAGGCCTGCGAG
>JANQPS010000940.1 GCA_028285365.1 Thermoanaerobaculia bacterium
GTGACCTGTTCGAATCCTGGCTCGACGAACACTTCCCAGATCGCAAAGACCGTGTCCTGAGCCATATCCGCGGAATGCGCGGAGGTGAGCTCAACGTCAGCCGCTTTGGCGAGCGCATGCGCGGCAGCGGCGCGTACGCCGAGCAGTTCAAACAGCTGTTCGAGCTGTCGTGCCGACGACACGGTCTGAATCGCCAACGGCTGGAGCTTTCGACCGCGGCGTTCAGGCGCCCGGGCGGCGAGCAGCTCGGCCTGGAGCTCTAGCAGAGCCCGCTGGACGCCGCGCCTCCTTGGTGTGTCGTCCTGACGGGGGCCGCCATTGCCAGCGAGCCGCCAGCTTGCCGGGACCTTCCCATCAGATGTCGTCTGTGAGCTCCATGGCAACGCTCAGATAGCCCACGTCCAGCTCGCGCATGAGCGGGTCGAAGTCGATCTGGTAGAGCCGCATCGGCTCGTCGCCCCACCACATCTTGTGGCGACTGCTGAAGTCGGCACGCAGCTCACCGATCTGGCGACCACTTCCCAGGTCCACGAGACGGACGCCGCCAATTCGACGCTGGCTCGCGAGAAGCAGCCTTGCTGGATGGCTCCCCGCCCTGACCTCGATGGCTCGGTCGCCGTTCTGGCGCACCTCGGGCGCCAACGGTTTGATCCAGATCGACGAGCCGTCAACCCCGACGTGCATGAAGTCTTCGGCTCCTGAAGGCTTGAGGTGGCTCTGCGTCGTCTCGTACGGAAGCAGGCGCTCAGCCACCGGGGACACGTGGTGGTAGGCGCCGTCGTGCGCGCGATAGAAGGCACGCGGCGACATCCACGTGGGCCAGAGGAACGCGGCGGAGAGGACGCCGACCGCAGCGATGGCCTGCCACGGAACCGAGCGCCTGATGAGCAACCAGGCGAGCGGATACACCGGGAGCAGGTAGCGATTCGCCAGGGCGCCGCCGCCGCCCCAGAAGTTGAACGGCCGCAACACGAGAAAAGCCACCGCGACACCAGCTCCTGCCGCTAGGAGGAGCCAGGACACTCGATCCGTTCGCCAGCCCCAGAGGACCAGCAAGAACGGTGCGAAGTAGGCCAGCAAGCCAACGTGCCTGCCCACAAAGAGGTAGAGCGTGTTCCAGGCGCTCTGGACGGGATCGAAACCAAACGGCAGCGCATTCGAGCCGGTCCAGCTGTTGGGGCCGCGAGCCGAGATGCGCTCCTCCCAGGTGTCCGTACCGTCGTCGTCAGGAAAACCGGTGTAGCTGTAGAAAGCGAGTCGCTCTCCGCCGTAGCTGGTCCAGTTGCCGCGCATGCCGAGGTTGACCAAGACGATGAGCCCGAAGATCCCTGCGACCACGGCCCCCGTACGCACTGCAAGACGTCTGTCGGGCACTGCCGGGAGAACCAGGAGCACGAGTGCGTAGACCGGGCGCATCAGCATGACGAGGCCCAACGCCACGCCCGCGATCGACCATCTCCAGCGGCTCTTGGTCAGCTGTTGCGGCGGCTCGAAGAGCAACAACAGCGCCCAACCGACGAGGCACATCTGAAACAGATCGGAGTGAGCCCAGAACACGTGAGCGAACGCTACCGAGCCGAAGATGAGCAGAGTCACGACTAGCGGCGCCAAAGGGCCCCAGCGCTGACGGAGGGAGGACGCGGCAACCAGAGCCAGTGAGGCCAGCAGCAGGGCATTGGCAACCGCATGGCCGTTGCGAG
>JANQPS010000963.1 GCA_028285365.1 Thermoanaerobaculia bacterium
CCGGAGGCATCATGACTCCCGCGGTGAACGCCGCTTTCTCCGCCTTCAGTGAGCGTCGCCTGGATCCGACTGCGATGCCTCTACACCGGCATCCGGCAATCAGCGATCTGTTGGGTGACACCGATCCCGTCAAGGCCTTTCTCTATCGCCAGATCTCTTCGGTCGCCGAGCCGCCGCCACAGACGGTGCCGGCACAGCTGGCGTCGACGAGCGTCTCGCAGCGCTCGAACGAGTTCCAGCTACCCGTGCTGGTCGTCGGTGGGAGTCACGATCCCATCTTCCCCCCGGCAGCGCTGCGCACCGTTGCCGAGGCTCTGCCCTCGGCTCGTTTCGTGGAGATCCCGAAAACCGGTCATTCACCCTACTTCTCGGCGCCGAGGGAATGGAATCGAGCGCTTCTCGAGTTCCTCGAATCGGTCCCGTAGCCGCACGAACTCCCAAGGAGATCCCACCATGAGGCGAGCAGTCACGCATCGCACGTTCTTGGCCCTGATGGCAACCATTGCCGGACTCGCGGTAGCCCCCACAGCCATGGCTCGAACCGCCGACTCCGCTCCGGTACGCATGGTCGAAGTCGAAGGCGAAGGACGAGACTACTGGCCGGGATGGCGTGGTCCAACTCGTCAGGGTCTCGTGCTGGACAGCGGCTACGTCGACCGCTGGGGACCGAACGAGAACGTCCTGTGGAAGGTCGCGGTCCCCGGTAGCGGCAACTCGTCGCCGATCGTGTGGGCGGACCGCGTCTACGTCACCACCGCCTTCGAAGGCGGCAAGACCCGCGCTCTGATGGCTTTCGACCGTGCCACCGGGGCCAAGTCCTGGGAGCGACGATTCGAAGATCCGAGCCCCGAAAAGGTCTACCCCAAGAACGGCTTTGCGTCCGGGACGCCCGCGACCGACGGCGAGAAGATCTACCTCTACTTCGGCGGCATCGGGATGATCGCGGTCGATTTGAAGGGCGAAATCGTCTGGCAAACCGAGCTCGGAGAGCCCAACGCCTATCACGGCACCGCTGGCTCACCGCTACTTCACGACGGCAAGGTCATCATCTACCAGGACCAGAACGGCGACTCCTTCATCGCCGCTTTCGACACCAAGACGGGAGAACGGGTGTGGCGCACACCACGCAACGCTCGGGTCGGCTGGGGCACCCCCATCGCAGTCAGGGTGGGAGAAGGCGAATCGGCTGCCGATCAGATCGTCGTCAGCTCGCAACAGTTCGTGACCGCATACGACGCGCAGACCGGCGATGAGGTCTGGACCGCTGGAGGCAACCTCTTCGAGGTCATCCCGACACCGGTCGTCGCCCACGACCTGATCTTCGCCTCGTCGGGCCGAGCCGGTCCGACCCTCGCGATTCGCGCCGGCGGCACCGGCAACGTCACCGACACCCACATTGCCTGGACCAGCCCGAAAGGCTCGCCGTTTGTACCGTCGGGAGTGGTCGTGGGCGAGAACGTCTATCTCGTCAACGACATGGTGAGCATCGCGACCGCGTTCGATGCGAAGTCCGGAGAGTCACTCTGGCAAGGGCGCCTCGGCAAGGCCGCACGCGAGTCCTTCTCGGCGTCCCCCGTGACGGTCGACGGCAAGATCTTCTTCACCAACGACGACGGCGACGTCTTCGTTCTGGAAGCCGGTGACGAGTTCAAGCTCCTGCACGTCAACTCGTTCGACGAACGGACCCTGGCGTCGCCTGCTCTCGTCGACGGCGTGTGGTACTGGCGCACGGCCCAACACCTCTGGGCCATCGGACAAGCCAACTGAAGCTGGAAGACCGCGGCGCCGGGTGAGCCGGCCCGTCGGGATCAGCTGACGGGCGCCCGCGCTGCGGGAGTCACTGTCGACTCGGGAACCTTCGAGGGCCTGTGGTCGAGGAGCCTCGTGGCGTCGTGGGCCTCAGCGCTTGTTGGCGTGCCGGCTACAGGGGCCTCTTCTCGAAAGCCACCCGTGTCTCCTGCCCGAACGTCTGCCCGAACGCACGTCTGTCAGAACGCACGTCTGTAAGAACGGAGGATGCGAGGGGACCTCGAACAACGAAAGACCTCCGCGAAAAAGCCCTTCGAGATCCCCTCGCACGCTCTGAATCCGTCTACGGGCCGTCAAAGGTTTGCGTCCTTGGGCCGGACCCGACGGCTTGAGTGACGAGTGACGAAACTTCCGCTTGGGCGAAGGGAACTGGGATGAATAATGGTGGGACGAAATGCAGGGACATAGAGAGTCGAAACGACCGTCGACAGGCGCGAAGACGTGTCGCCGCCTGGCCCTGCGCTACGATGTTTCGATCATGTGTCGCAACATTCGAACGCTCCACAATTTCGATCCACCGGCCACGTCTGACGAGATCCGTGCCGCTGCCCTGCAGTACGTGCGCAAGGTCAGCGGCCAAACCAAACCGGCCAAGGCCAACGAAGAGGCATTCGCCATCGCTGTCGACGAAGTGACAGCGATCACCGAGCGCCTTCTCGGTGAGCTCGTTGCGTTTGCTCCCGCAAAGAACCGGGAAGAAGAGGCCGCCAAAGCCAAGGCACGCTGGCAGAAGCGAGCCGCCCGGATGTCACAAAGCGCCTGAGCCACACGACGTCGGTTGCCTCCGAACCGGTCTCGGATCGTGCAGTTCGACGAGTCGTCGACCTCGCGATAAAGGTCTTCACACAAGCTTCAGGCTGAGTTCACGCGCCCCTGCCACGATCACCTTGGGGATCGGCGCAGGGAGAAGACAACTGGACTACGACGTTGTGGTCGTCGGCAGTGGCGCCGGCGGCGGGGCGATGGCCTACAGACTGGCGCGACGGGGTTGGCGAGTGCTCATCATCGAGCGCGGGTTCCGACTCGATGCACATCCCGACTCGCGCAGCGAGCGCGCCATGTTTTTCGAGCGGCGTGCGAGCGACGACCGCCCGTTGCTGCTGAACGGGAAACCCAACCGACTGGCGATCGGCGGCGTCACGGGTGGTGGCACGTCGCTCTACGGCGCCACTCTCGCCCGCCCGAGTCCCTGGGATTTCGAGCCGGGCCGTCTGATGGCCGAACGGCTCGACAGAGAACTGTGGGAGTGGCCAATCTCTTACGACACGCTCGAGCCCTACCTCGAGCTCGGCGAAGACCTGCTCGGAGTGGCCGGTGATCATCAGGCTCCCAGTGATCCGCTCGGGAGGAGGCGCAAACCGTACTCACAGCCGCCCCCAAACTTCGCGCCGATCAACGAGACGGTCGCCGAGAGACTCGAGCGCCGCGCTCTCCCATGATTCGACTCAACGAGCGCACGCGCGGGATTCGCGAACGGCGCTGTGCGAAGGCCCCCAAGGCTGAGAAGGTCGCACGCAAGATCGCCAAATGGGCGGCCACCAACTCTCTCGTCGGAACCTACGAAGAACCCGTCTCGTTCGAGCTCTCAAGCTGCTGTTTGTCCTCGCTCCCAACCTCTACGCCAAGCTCCAGCACGTCGCGTGGCGCAAAAGGCAGTCGTTTCGGCCCGGGAGAGGTCTCCGACGCTCCCACCCTCAGCGCACCGACGACTTCCGGCTCTTAGGGATCGGGTGGGATGTCGGTCTCTTCAGCTGGCGCCAGGTCTTCTCCGACTGCCGCGAGGAAGGCGCTCCACCCCTTCTTGAACCGGCGACTCGAGGTCTGTTGCCCCGTCACGAGCTCGACCAGCTGGGGGAACATCCAGGGAAAAGCCGTGAGCGCCATCAGCGCCAGGAAGCGATAAGCATCCTCGTCGCTCTCGCCGTCCGACCCCATCGAGCGAGCCACTGCGCGAACCTGACGGTCGTAGAACTCGGAGCGAAACTCGCGCTCGACGGTCTCGGTCTCCCCTGTCGACGCCAGAGCCTCTTGCATGACGACGCGGAAGAAGGCCGCATCGTCGGCGTTGTTTCGAAACCAGTAGACGAGCGCATCAGCCATGGACTTCGGCGAGCGGCGCCGCACCTCGTCACGGCGACGAAAGGCCTGCGCCAAGGACGCCTCGAACAGTCCTCGCTTGTCGCCGAAGTGGCGGTAGATCAGGGCCTTGTTGCGCCCGGAAGTCTCCGCGACGCGCTCGATGCGGGCGCCTTCGAATCCGCGTTCGGCAAATTCGTCGAGCGCCGCATCGAGGATCAGCTCCCGGGTCCTGCGAGTCCGCTCTTCGCGCGGACTCGGCTTTGCGTCCCGGTCGCCAGACAAACTCAGGCCTCTTCAGGCAGCGCCAGCGCCTGCGCGCCGGCAAACAAACCAACGATCAAGGCAGCACCCACGACCAGCCCCACGCCCAACTCGGTCGGCGAAAACGGCGCCAGCAGCAGAAAAAGGGCCGAGCCGATGACCCAGCCACAGTCGGCCGCCACGAAGAGCGCCACTGCGCTGCGCTTCACCTTTGCCCGAGCCGTCCACACAAGGTCTGCAGCGTACACCAGGAGGCCAACACCTATCGCGAGAACGATCCAAAGCGGCAGACCACCCAGGGTTTCGGCCAGCCGGGCCGAGAAGACGAGCATGAGCAGACCACTCAGTCCGGAGAAGGCCGCGTTGGCTCTCAACACGTTCTGGAGTTTG
Organism: Thermoanaerobaculia bacterium; assembly: GCA_028285365.1. Lineage (GTDB taxonomy): Bacteria > Acidobacteriota > Thermoanaerobaculia > Multivoradales > Multivoraceae > JANQPS01. The sequence goes on from JANQPS010000963.1 coordinate 4,540, forward strand.
GAATCACGAGTCATCGGACAGCTCCTATTCGGAAACGATTCAGTTACTGTAACGCTACCGTTACTATAGCGCATCGATACCAAAGATGTTTCTCTTCGCGATCACAAACCCGCTGGCTCGGAAGATGATCAGGCCTTCAGCGCCTGCACCACCCCTCAGGGTCCGTACGAGTGTCTTCTCCAGAGCGCGTAACCGTTCACTCGGCTCGAGCAAAGGTCCTAAGGGTGCGCGTGCTCGATTGAGTCCGCGCTACAGTCCCCTGACCGATTCAGGTCCACGTCCCTGTTCTGACCCGAGGAGAGCCCCCATGCTCATCGAGACCGTCGGAGCCATCTCGCTCCTGGTCCTGGCGTTTGCCCTGGTGTCCAAGAAACTCGGCGAGTCGGTTCTCACACCGCCGATGTTCTTCGTGGGCTGCGGACTCCTGCTCGGTGGGCACGCTCTCGGCGTGCTGGAGCTCACTATCGGCGAAAGCACGATCGAGGTGCTGGCTGAAGCCACGCTGATCTTCGTGCTTTTCGTCGACGCAGCCAACACCAAATTGCCTGGCTCGCGGAAAGAGCTCGGGCTCCCGATTCGCCTCCTCGGCATCGGACTTCCGCTCCAGATCCTTCTAGGAGCTCTCGTTGCGCGCGTCTTGCTGCCCGAGCTCACCTGGTGGCAATGTGGACTGCTTTCCGCCGTCCTGGCACCCACGGATGCCGCGCTCGGTCAAGCCGTGGTCACCAGTGAACGTGTTCCTGAACGACTTCGACGAACGCTCAGCGTCGAAAGTGGGCTCAATGACGGCATTGCCCTACCGGTCGTCACGATCTTCCTCGCAACCTGTCTCGGACTCGAGCAGGAGCAACCAGCGAGCACCTGGGCTCTGCGGGTGGCCACCCAGATCACCTTCGGAGTCGGAGCCGGAGTCCTGGTCGGCTGGCTCGGCGCCAAGACCATGCAGTGGAGTGGCGCTCGCTCCTGGATCAGCACGGCGTTTGCCCGAATCGCCGTGCTCTCGGTGGCGCTCTTGTGTTACGTGGGAGCACACGCGGTCGGCGGCAACGGCTTCATTGCGGCTTTCGTGGGTGGTCTCGTCTTTGGCGCCTGCTCCAAGGGCGCCCACAGTGAACACCTCTTCGACTTCGCCGAAGAGGAGGGGCAACTGCTGACTCTGCTGACCTTCTTCTTCTTTGGCAGCGCCTTCTTGGGTGAGACACTCGGGCACATCGGCGTCGGCGCCGTCGTCTACGCCCTCCTGAGCTTGACGATCGTTCGACTCCTACCCGTGGTGATCGCCACTCTCGGCTCCGGGGAGTCCCCCGCGACCGTCGCGTTCGTCGGCTGGTTCGGACCGAGAGGACTCGCGTCGATCCTCTTTGCTCTGCTCGTTGTCCACGCCTCGGAGCTCGAACAGCGCGACCTGATCGTCAACGTCGCGTTCCTCACGGTGCTCTTCTCGGTCGTTCTCCACGGCATCACCGCCCAGCCGGGCGCTCGCTGGATCGAGAGGCAAAGCCGCAACCGAGGCTGACGAGGCTCTTCGTCATTCCGGTTTGCCGAGCCTCCTCTCTTGGCGCTCCGCCAGCGCGCGGCGCACGTCCTCCACGTCGGCGAGCAAGGCCGCCTGACTCGTGTTCGACGCGACCTCTTCGACCACCGAAGCGGCGGCGTCGCAGACGGAGGTCAGCGAAACGATGCTGCGCGATCAGTTGCCGCGAGCGGTGGGCGGCGCGATCTCCAGCCCGCTCGTCTTGGCGAGGCCATCGAACTCTTCTTCCAGAAACAACAAGACGGGATCCATCTCGACCTCAGCGCCACCGCGCGACTTCTCGACCAGGGCGGCCACCGGCTTCAGCCGGTCCGCAAACCCTTCAGGCAAGGAGACACTCTGCTGTTCGAGCACTTTCAGCCAGCGCTCGACGATCTCGTAGCGAGCCACGATCTCGGAGACCGGGAGCTCGAGTTCCTGACCAAACCTTCGAGCCATCGACTGATCCCAAACGTGGGACCCAAGAATCCGGATCTCCTCTTCCAGCTCCTTCTCCAGAGCGACCGGCTCGGAGCCGAAGAGAAGGGTCGGCGTCAGCAGCGTGAACGCCATGCCCGCGATGAGCACGCCTACGCTGGGTAACCGGAAAACGGCTGATGGAATCGATGAGGCGGCTCGTGCTCGCATGGACCCTCCCCGCGCACCTCTGGCGCTACCGTGTGTCGTCGCTGGCGAATCGGAACTCGGGAGTCACTCTACAGGACGTGACGACAGAACTGCGCCCGCGAGCCGCAACAGGAAGTGGTGCCCCACTAGGCGCGGAGCGGAGCACTCAACTCAGCCACTCGGTCGCGCATGCGCACGGCGAGATCGGAGTCGTCCCCGTGCCGCTCGATGAGACGCACGAGCTCGCTACCCACCACGACACCATCAGCCTCCGCACCGACCTCCGCCACCTGCTCCGGTGTCGCGATTCCGAAACCAACGGCCAACGGGAGGCCAACGCGCTTGCGTAGCTTGCGGACGTCGCGCACCAGCGCCTCTCGCAGTCCGTCCTGGGAGCCAGTGACCCCAGATCTCGAAACGTAGTAGACGAAGCCGGTCGACTGCTGCGAGACGCTCTTGATGCGGTCCCGCGTGCTGGTCGGCGCCAGCAGGAAGACAGAGTCGATGCCTTTGTCGCGCAAAGCCGGCAGGAGCTCGTCCGCCGCCTCGTCGGGAGGCAAGTCGACACAGAGCACTCCATCGACGCCACACTCGGCTGCACGCTCAGAGAAGGTCTCGGGGCCCATGGCGTGTATGGGGTTGTAGTAGGTGAACAGAACGATCGGCGTCGCGATCTCGGTCTTGAGCCCTTTGGTCATCTGCAGCAGTGCGTCGAGGGTGGTACCCGCCTCCAACGCACGAAAAGCCGCCCGCTGGTTGGTAGGACCATCCGCGATCGGATCGCTGAACGGGACTCCGAGCTCGATGATGTCTGCACCACCCTCGGCGAGCGCGAGGATCAGGGCTCGCGACCGCTCGATGTCCGGATCACCGCCGACGAGAAACGGGATGAACGCACTCCGTTTCTCCTTGCGGCAAGCCGCAAAGACCTGATCGATAGGGCTCTTCTTCTTTCGTCTCAGCAGGCTCATGCTCCATCCTCGCCGTCCGTAGTAGCCGACGGATTGGCCGACGGATGCGGCGTGACCTCGGCGGCCACCCCGCCTCTGGCAGCGGCATCCCATTCCAGTACCGACTCGACGTCCTTGTCGCCACGCCCACTCAGGTTGACGAGCATGATGGACTTCTCGTCCATGGTCGGCGCTCGCTTGATCACTTCCGCAATGGCGTGTGCGGATTCCAGCGCAGGCAGGATGCCCTCCGTAGCAGCCAACCGGTGAAAGGCATCGACCGCCTCCTCGTCACTGGCACGGACGAACTCGATACGTCCCTTGTCCGCGTAGTACACGTGCTCGGGCCCCACAGCGGGATAGTCGAGACCAGCAGACACCGAGTGGGTCGTCGACACCTGACCGTGGTCGTCCTGCAGCACGATCGTGCGAGCACCGTGGAGAACACCCAGCTCCCCACCGGAGAAACGTGCCGCGTGATCTCCGAGATCGCCGCCCCGGCCACCAGCCTCCACACCGACGAGGTCTACCTTCTTGCTGTCGAGATAGACCTGGAAGAGCCCCATCGCGTTGCTGCCACCGCCCACGCAGGCCACTGCGACGTCGGGCTCTCCGCGACCCGCCATCTTGCGCAGCTGGCGACGCGCCTCCGTGCCGATGACCCGATGAAAGTCACGCACCATCCGCGGATACGGGTCGGGACCGAGAACGGAGCCCAGCACGTAGTGGGTGTTCTCGACGTTCGTCACCCAGTCCCTCATGGCTTCGTTGATGGCATCCTTGAGCGTCTGGCTTCCGGAATCGACTCCGCAGACTTCGGCGCCGAGCAGCTCCATGCGATAGACGTTGAGCCGCTGGCGGCGCATGTCCTCCGTGCCCATATAGACGACGCAGTCGATTCCGAGCAGCGCCGCCGCGGTGGCGGTCGCGACTCCGTGCTGTCCGGCTCCGGTCTCGGCGATGATGCGGGTCTTGCCCATCTCACGCGCCAGAAGACACTGTCCCAGCGCGTTGTTGATCTTGTGCGCACCTGTGTGCAGGAGGTCTTCGCGCTTGAGGTAGATCTGCGCGCCACCCAGCTCCTTGGTGAGCCGTTCCGCCAAATAGAGAGGAGTCGGCCGTCCCACGTACTCGGCAAGAAGACGCGACAGCTCCGCCTTGAATCCTCTCTGCTTACGAAAGTGATCGTAGGAGCGGGCCAGCTCCTGCACAGGAGCCATCAAGGTCTCGGGTACGTAGCGGCCGCCGTAGCGACCGAAGCGGCCTTTGGTATCAGGAAGAGGCTTCGCCATGGTGGGTCTCCAGTGTTTCGAGTCGCATCACGAGCTCGCGCATGAGCGTAGGGTCCTTGACGCCGGGTTGGCTCTCGACACCCGAACACACGTCGATTGCGTAGAGATCTGGCACCTGTCTGACGACGTCGGCGACATTGTCGGGATTTATCCCACCGGCTACGAACAACTTCGGAAGATCGGCGTCGCTGACGTCCGACGTGAGTGCCGCCAGATCGCCGTAGCGCCAACTCCTGCCGCTGCCGCCGTACAGCGTGTCGTGAGGTGCGTCGAAGAGCCAACCCCAAAAAGAGGAATACGACTCGAACAGGTGATCTCGATGCAGCGAAGAATCGGACGCCTCGGCGAGCAGCGATCCCTTGAAAGCCTTCAACGACCGATCCGCAACGTCTTTCATGGCTTCGTCCAGGGCCTCGTCGCCATGAAACTGCAACAGATCGAGACCAACGGCCTCTTCGATGTCGAGAACGCGTTCCAGCGGGAGATTGACGAATACACCCACGACCGTCGCGCGATCGCCGATGCGCTCGCGCAGGGCGCGCGCAGTCTCGACATCCACGAAGCGCGGGGAAGGCTCGTAGAAGTTGAGCCCGATGAAGTCGACTCCGAGCTCGAGCGCGGCGTCGACGTCTTCCAGCCGCGTCAGACCGCAGATCTTGAGCCGCGCACGGCGATCTCGCACACGCGACGGTGCCAGCGCAGAGCTCGTCACGACTGAACTCCCTTCAGCTCCGCGAGCTTCAAGTTGGGGTCGTCGGCCAGCAGCAACGACTCGCCGATCAGGAAGGCCCCGAAACCGGCGGCGCTCAGCCGGTCGATGGCACCACGATCAGAGATCCCGCTCTCCGCAACCTTGAGTGCTGCTTGCGGCAGCTCCGGGAGACGTTGCAGCGAATTCTCGAGATCGACCGCAAACGTCCGCAAGTCGCGGTTGTTGACACCAACGATCTCCCAGTCGGCCCCGTCGAGCTTCGCGGTGTCGGTCGCGGTGTGCGTCTCGACGAGCGGCACGAGTCCGCGAGCGCGTGCGGCTCCAGCCCACCGGCGCAGACTCGTCGCGTCATAGAGCGCCGCAATCAGGAGGATCGCCGAGGCTCCGGCGGCTGCGGCCTGATCCAACTGATCCTCAGACACCACGAAGTCTTTGGCGATCGCCGGGAGGCCCGAAGCCGCCACGCACCGACCCAGAAGCTCGTAGCTGCCGAAGAAGAAGTCCGGCTCGACGACCACCGAGAGACAGGAAGCGCCACCATTTCGGTAGGTTTGCGCCTGGCGCTCGGGATCGAAACGACCCTCTAGGGAACCCAACTTCGGAGACCCCATCTTGACCTCGGCAATGATCGCGCGCGGCAGCGCCTCGCGAATCGAGCTCAGAAAGTCGCTGCCGGGCGCATCGCTGCCCAGAGGCCCCGCCCGATCCTGACCCACGGGCAGCTGGACCTCCGCGACTCCGAGCCGCTCGCAGCGGCGAGCGACGATCCGACGAAGGACGTCTGGAACCTCATGGGCGGGAACTCCGAGGCCCGGCAGGACTTCAGGCGCACCACTCATCCTGACGCTCCGGTAAACGACACGAGCTCTTCGAGCTTCCCGAGAGCGTGTCCCGAGGCCAACGTGTCGCGAGCGAGCTCGACTCCCGCTGCCAGCGAGTCGGCTCGGGCGGCGACATACAGTGCCGCGCCGGCGTTGAGCGCCACGATGTCTCGCAACGCATCGACCTGTCCGTCCGCACTGCTCTGGGCATCGAGAACGCTGCGCATCT
>JANQPS010000968.1 GCA_028285365.1 Thermoanaerobaculia bacterium
GCATTCACCTGGGGACCCGGCTCCGGGAACGACAGCTCGAGACCGACTCGGACCACGATCGCGCAGGGGGGTGGCGCCGCGTGCTCCAAGACGCAGGACCTGCCATCCTGACCTCGGCGCTCACCACGGCAGCGGCATTCGCCGTCTTGACCCGCGCGAACCTGGGTCTGCTCAGCGACCTCGGAGTCCTCGTCGCGCTCGGCATTCTTCTGATCCTGATCGCGACCGGCACGCTTGGCGGTGCCCTGCTCCTCAGTCGGCAGCCGAACGTCGATTCGGCACCAGGCCGGACTTGGGAGGCGCTCGGGACCTCGACTCGTGCTCTTTGCCAGTTGGGGCAACGATCCAAGGTCGCCACTCTCGGTGGTGCAGCACTCTTGACGGCGGTCGCACTCCCGGGCGTCTTCAGACTGGGTATCGAAACCGATCTGCGGGACCTGCGTCCTCAGTCGAGCCCCCTCCTCGTCGCAGAGCGAGTCGTCGCCGAATCGTTCGGCGTGGGTGCAGACACGGCCAGCGTCGTCATCCGAGGCGTCGACGAAGACGACGCTCTCGAGCGCGCAAGACATGCCACCAGATTCCTCCGCGAGCTCCTACCCCCGGGCAGTGAGGTGACCTCACCCTCGGACCTGCTGATCGGACCTCGCACGGCTGCACAGCGGCTCGAGCGACTGGCCACCCTCGAGCTGGACGCCGCCGCGACCCTCCTCGAGCAGGAGTTGAGGCTAGCCGGACTCGATCCGCGGGCCTTTCGTAAAGGCCTCGACGCGCTTCGCGCCTTTGGAGCTGGCCGGGACCTGGACGCGGTAGCCGCACTTCCCCGACCCGACTGGCTCGCGGAGTCGGTGGTCCGAGACGAAGGCGGCGAGACCAGGATCGTCTTGCGCGTGAGGCTGCCCAAAGACACCTGGACTCGGGGTGCACCAGACGAGGTTCTCGAGGGGCTCGAAAAGTCCGCTCCGGGAGCGGGCGTCGCCACCATGCCAGCTGTGGCGGCCGACCTCGAAGCCGCAGCTCGTTCCGATCTGCGTTGGTTGGGCACACTCGCAGCGGTGGTCGTAGTTCTGGTCGTGACGGTGGCCTTCCGAGGCAGTCTCTGGAGGGCAAGTCTCGCTGTGCTGCCGGTGACCCTGGGCTCCCTCTGGACACTCGGAATCATCGGCTGGTTCTACGGCGCGATCGACCTCGTCGGTCTGGCCGTGCTTCCGATCGTGCTGGGGATCGGTATCGACGATGGTCTTCACGCCGTCTTCGGCGCCAGCTCGCTCCGCAGGGTCGTCGACCAGGTACGCTCAGCTGGCCGCGCCATGACCGTCACGACGTTGACGACCGGCGTTGGTTTTGGCAGCTTGCTCTTGTCCGAACTCGCCGGCGTGAGACGCGCCGGCCTCGCGGTTGCCGTTGGAGTCACTCTGTGTCTGCTCGCCACCTTGGTCGTTCTACCAGCGATAGCCAGTCTGCGTGCTCCGAGAAACCAGGATGACGCTGCCTAGATCGCACCTGACGTCCAGCGAGACGACTCCGATCCCGGGGACTCAGAAAACCACGAGGCGAGTTGCATCGTCACAGAGCGGCGCGCCCGAAGGGTCCACGACGATCAAACGCCTGCTCGGTCGCTTCCACTTCTCCGGGGTGTTTTGGTACCGCTTTCATCTCTTCGGCGTGCGCCTCCTGCCGAAGTGGTCGCTCCCGCCCCTGATCTTCGCTTTTGCCGCGTGCTTCTACCTCGCTCTCGCGAGCGTGCGCCGAGCCATCAGTCGGAACCTGGCCTGGGCGATGGGCCCCGCGCCGGGCGGACGATTCGGCTCGATCAGACGGACCTTTCGCACCATCCGCAATCACGCGTGGTGTCTCACGGAGACCTACGAAGGACTGGCCGGGATCAACGCTGGAGACAGCGTGATCGAGGGTGGACCGATCTGGCAGAAGCTGCTGGCCGAGCCCCAGGGTTTCATCATGGTCACGGCTCACGTCGGACACTGGGAGGTGGGCTCGCGAAGCGGACGAGCCGATCGCAAGGTCCACATCGTGCGCGAACCGGAGATCGACCCTGCCGCGCAGGAGTTCTTGGGCGGCCTCCTGGCCAAGAACACCGACAGGGCGTTCGAGATTCACCACTCCGGTGTCCAGGACCTTGCGCTGGGCGCGAAGCTGCTCGAGGCGCTCCGACGCGGAGAGGTCGTTGCTCTACAGGGAGACCGCGCCGGAGGCGGCGGGCGCGTCCACGAGGTCAGCCTCTTCGGCAAACCGTTCGACATGCCGGTCGGCCCGGCGGCGCTCGCGAGACTCGCCGGCGTGCCGCTGGTCCCGGTCTTCGTCTTCCGCACAGGACGTTCGATGTCGTGCGCCGTCGTGCGCGAGCCCATTTTCGTCGACCCGGACGCACCACGCCAGCGGGCCCTGGAGAGCGCCGTCGAGTCTCTTGCGCGCGAGGTCGAATGGGCAATTCGGCGCGAGCCGAACCAGTGGTTCTGCTTTCGCGATCTGTGGGGCGACCCGAGGGCTAGAACGTCCGAACATCGTC
>JANQPS010001038.1 GCA_028285365.1 Thermoanaerobaculia bacterium
TGTCGGACGTCATGTCGAGGAGGCTACCGGCGGCTCTCGTGCCGGTCGGCCGGTCAGTCACTTCCGCGACATCAGGCCCGCGAAGTGGAGGCTCCACCGCTCCGAGCGGGACCGTTGACTTCACCTGAGCCTCGGAGGCTCCGACGATGTCGGGAGCCATTGGGACGGAGCGCTCGCCCCGTTGCTGCGGCCGTCGTCCCCAAAGCCCTACGGCGCTAGCTCGACCGTCGCTTCGTACCCAGCAGCCTCGCTGCTGAGCGCTGCAAGCAGATCGGTTGTCTGCTCGTACGAGTCGTTCAGGCGAACAACTAGGGATCCGACTTGGCGATCGGTTGTGATGATGAGGTCCGTGTCGACGAGGTCCTGGTGCGATGTGGCGCCAAGCGCGTAGTCACTTCCGTCGTATAGCCGTAGCCAGTACTCGAGGACACCGCCTTGGGTGGCGTAGGTCACCAGATCGAGTGTCTCCCACCCTTCGCCTTCGGCGAGTGAGAAGCATGACCCCCAGCCGTCGTCCGTCCATGTACAGATGTCGCCTTCCAGGTCGCGCCAAGCGATCGGGATGTGCCACTCGACCGTGAGTGCGTCTGTGCGAGCCTGTACGTCCGGTGGTTCCTCACCGATGCCGAGCTGACGGTTTCGTGGATCCAGCTCGACCCACGGTGTGGGTGGCGGGCTACCGCTGTCGAGAATCTCGTTGATGCGTTCGTCGAACTCTTCGATTGCGTTCGGATCCGTCAGGAGAAGCTGAACGGTGGCGGCGCTCGACAGACCGCGCCGACTTGCGAAGTCTTGCAGGAAGAGGAGTTCGTCGTTGCCGCACTGTCCGGCGACGAGCACTTCCTCGTCTCGCTCGATCAATGCTATGCCTGTCGCCCACTCCTTCGAGTCTGGCGATGTGACATAGGCCGCGATCAGCACCCGATCGCCCGGTTGCGTTCCGACTCTCAGGTCTTCCACGGTCGGAAGCTGCAATATCAGCGACTCGACGGAGTCTGTGCCGGTCGGTCTGACCTCGTGGTCGTCTAGAGGGCTTCGCGTCACGGCAATCTGCTCGAATGACTCCGCGTCAGACCCCTCGATCCTCCCGACGATTGACCGTGGTCGGTTGTCCTCAATTGGAATATCCCCCTCCGCTCCTACAACGCTCACGGGCACTTCAAACCATGCGAGGTCAAGGAAGAACAATCTCCAGAAGGGCGAGAAGGCGGTCTCGTTGTTGGGATCTGGGCGGCAGGTGCCGAACTCGGCCGAATCATCTCCGGCACCTTCCTCTACTCCCTCGGACCCCGGCTCAGTGCTCGACGCGGTCGTCTCGGTGTCGGCCCCGATCGAGCAGCCGCCCGCCAGCACTGCTGCGATCATGGACGCTATTGCTACCCGTCGTATCATTCTGATCCTTTCCGCCGATCAGCCTCGGAACCGAATCGCCATCTCGTCGATGAACATCTCTACGTGATCAGGGATGCCGCTGTTGTAGAGTGTCGAATAGAGCCGAAGCGACCAGTCACGGTTGCCTTGCGCAACAGAGTTACCTGGCGTGAACCACGTAGTTTCCGTACATGAGGCCCATACGCCGTTCGTGTGTGGACAGTTCTGAGTACGTTTCAGAGCGAAGGTATCGACACTGCGATCGTTCTGGTTGAGTCCGGTTGGCCACCTTGTCGTCGAGGACTCACAGCCGGTTCCAGGCGGAGGAGTACCATATGTCAGGTTGCGTGCCCAGATCTCCAAACGGACAGCGCCGCCAGTGTGGACCCCGTTCTGGCGAATTCTCACTCGGGCGTCAACGGGTTCACCACCGCCGGTTGCATAGGCAAGTGTGCTCGACAGCTTGGCGCCATCAGATCCTGGGCGATACCTCAGCGAGGAGTCTCCGGAGAACTCTATTGAAGACTCCGACCATGTAGTGACGGAGTTGGTGCGCGACCAGTACTTCGGATTGCCGCTGCTCCAAAATGATTCGAAGCCTGTGTTCGCATAGACAATCTCGGCACTGCCGTCGGTTTGGCGGAACTCCAGATTCGCCCAATCGTCTTTCGTGAGGATCCGGTCTTCCTGTTCTGCGATCGTCAGGCAAGTCGACATTGCGGGGAACGTCCCGGTAGTGCCGAACGCCTCACCGTCGCCGGTGTGCATTAGCTTCAGAAGATGCCCCATCTCGTGCATGGCGGTGCTTTCGGCACGAGTGCCGCTCAGGCTTGCGGTATCCATCAGAATCACCGGCACACCTATGACGCAATCCACCAAGCCGTTGCCCGATATTGACGAGTCGGTGATGACGAATACGGCCTGACCACTACTTGGCGTGATGTCGACCATTGGGTCGCCGTCGCGACCGATCACGGTCTCCCAGTTCTCGATCCCGTCGATGACCCTGCCCTCGTGATGGTCCACGTCATCGGTATCGAGCTGGAACGTATCTTCGTCGTCGTCCACGCAATCTACTGAGAGTCTGTCGATCGCGAACCCTGCACTATCCGTCGGGCTGGAGACGAGGAGAACCCCGGCTAGGGCGATCGCCAGGGCAACCGAATGCGCCGCGCGCGAACGGCCAGGTAGGGACGAGTTCTGAGGCACGAGGTCACCGCCGTGAGTTTGCCTTCATTGATGCCGTTCGCCGTACGCTACACCGCAACGGCCTTGTGTCAACGGCAGCCTCGATAACGTGCTGAGTTGCCAAGTGTTGTGTTCCGAAACGACATAGACCTGATGACACGCTTCGTCATGGCACACCCGTCCTACGCCATTACGAGCGTCGTGATTGCAGGCCCGTCGGCGGCGTTGTTCGTCTGGTTGGCATTCGCGGCAGAAACCGATGACGCAAGCGTGCGGTTCGTGCTGCTCGGTGTGGCAATGGTGCCAGCCGCGCTGGGCACACTTGCCTTCTTTGGTACGACAGCTCGGGTCAGCTCCCGCGGCGTCCGTTCTAGCTGGCCATGGTCGAAAGCCGTGGCTTGGCCGGACCTAGCGGAGTTCGTCGCGGTGACCGACAACTCTCCGACACAGATCTTCGCACGCACCGTTGACGGGGACGACATCTGGATCTGCAACCGTCCGAACATGTACAACCCAGCCGCCAAACACCAGGCACGCGTCGATGCCCTGATGGGTCGGCTCGACGATCTACAGGCCAAGCTCAGCTAGGCAAGCTCTGGAAGGGCCGAGAACGCTCTCGCAGAATCGGTGTCACACGTTCTCGCTGCGTAGCCCGTGGCCCGAAGGCCAGCAGAACCGGACCACGACCCACCGGCTCATCAGGCCGGTAGGTTTGTCCGCGTTTATGGCCCCATCCAGAGAGGATTCCTGCCTCGGAGGGCACGTAGAGCGACTGGCACCTCAATCACGATCGCTGACCCCAGCAGCACGAGCATGGGCGTCATATAGGTGCCGAATATTGCCATCGTGGCGACGACGGGCTCCTACACGGAGAGGAAGATCAGTTGGAACCGGAGGGACCAGCGGCAATGCGCTCGAACACACTCGCTCTCCGACGACTTCAAGATGACGAACGGAAGCAGCGGGCCCCATATTGGAACTCCGAGGCACGAGCTAACCGCAAGTAGTCGCTCGGACCGGGTCGGCGAGGACACCGGAGAGATCGTAGCTAGCTGCTAGAACGGCTCTGGGAGCCTCACCGATGGATGACACGCTCGAACAGGCAGCCCGAGCCGCCAAGACGGTGACCGAGGCAGCGGAACGTCGCGACGATCTGATTCGACAGGCAGCCGACGAGGGAGCGAGTATTCGAACGATCGCCCACGCGACAGGCCTGACCCGTTCCTCGGTGCATCGGATCATCACCCGTCAGCACGGGCACTAGTAGCTAGGTCGGGGAAGCGCCGCTGTCGCCAAGGGTGGGCTACCGGGCTGCGAATTAGAGTCTTAGGCGTGGTCCCCCCGACCGAGTCATCCATTGAGGTGCTCTCTGGGAAGCTGGAACTCGCTGTCACCCAGCTCCGTGCGGCTGCAGATGAGCTTTGGAAGCTGCACGGGCAGGTCCCCTTGGCGGACGGAGCGACTCGCGGCTCGCTTGCGGTCCTGGCACAGCAGCTGGACATCACAGCGTCCTTTTGTCACGAGACGATTCGGGACCCCGATCCCGAGGTGACAGGAGCGCTGCACCTCCTTCTTTCGAAGCTCAAGGTGAAGCTGATCGCGATCGGCGCCGCTGCGGCGCTCGGTGCGAGCGCTTCTACAGGAGCGCTCGTTACGGAGGCGGCTCTCAAGCCGGCCCTCGAACACGTGAGTGCAGCGGAGTCAGGGCTCGGCGAGGCGATGGCCGAGTACTACGCGCCTCCGTTGCCGTCGCCCGACACCGCATCGGACAGTCCTGAGGATCGCGCAGTCGTTGAGATCGCTGCGAACTCCTGGACGGATGTGAGCGGTCTGACGATCAACAACACCGGCGAGCGAATGATCAGACTGCGAGTGGAGGTGTCCGAGCCTGAGCCCGCCGAACCGCACGGCTGGTTTGAGTTCCCCCTCGGCGGTGGTCCGGACACCGTCACCCGCCCGATTAGCGACACGATCCTTGTGACCAACAAGCGACCGGTCGACGTGTGGGCTCGATTCGACGTGATTCCCGCTGAGGCAACGTTCAGACCGGATCCGTCTGAGATGACCGAGGAAGAGCTACAGCGCGAGCTGGACCGGATGTACCGAGAGCCGGATGATGAGGAGATCGAGGAGATGAGGCATCAGGAGGACTACGCGAGGGTGGTCGAGGCCGAGTTGGATGCTCGTCGATCTGCTGAGCAATGACGCAGCACGCCCACTCACCGGACCGGCGTTCGGGCCCAGTTCGCGCAGTTCAAGACAGTTCAAAGTTGGGAAACGCTCTCAGATACGTATTACTCTCAACGAGAGGTTGAGCCCCAAGAACGTTGCAATTTCAGGGGACTCGATCTGAGCAGCGAGATCTATCGAGATACGAAAAGTCGGGTTTCCGACGGTCCCGACGTAGCACCACGGTCAG
>JANQPS010001039.1 GCA_028285365.1 Thermoanaerobaculia bacterium
GCCAACTCGACGCAGAGCTCATCAGTTCGTCCCTTGAGCTCCTCTTGAGACTCACCGTTGGGCGCCGTCACGCCGGTGTCCCGATCGAAGGCCCGAAGAATGGCCTCCGACTCGGGGCCGAGCTCCTGGATCTCGGCCCTCGTGAGACCCTCCCAGTCTCCAAAGTCCTGTTCCATCAGGCGGTCGTCGATCTCGACGTCGCGACCGAGCGCGGCTGCTACGTGTGCGGCCGTCTGAGAGGCACGCTGCATGGGAGAGCTGAGCACACGATCGATGGTCAACCCCTCGAAGGCACGCCCGAGCGCCGCCGCCTGCTGCTCTCCGAGCTCGGTCAGCGGCTGGTCACTTCGACCGACGTAGCGCATCTCGCGATTGGCGGCGACCTGGCCGTGGCGCACGACGAAGAGCCGCAGAGGCGGCTCCTTGGAAAGGGGTCTCGAAGACATGAGCCCAGACCCTATTCCACTTCCGAACCGAGCTGAATCCCCAAAGGACGAAGTCCCGAGCCTCGCGTCTGATGCGTCCCCGGGACGCATCAACCGCATCAACGCCGACGGCGCGAGCCGCTGGTCGTCTCAGCTCCCTCTTCGAGCTGCTTCTCCAGGCTCTTGATCTTCGCTTCCAGCTCGCGCATGCGCTCCTCGACCTGGTCCAGATCCATCGTCTCGAGGCGCTTGACGCGTTCGCGCCACTCGGGTCCGTCGAAGTACTTGAGCACATCTTCGACCGCATCTTCGCTACGGAACTCGAAGGTGTTCACCTCGTCACCCGCGCCGAGGATCTTGAACTGGAACGACGCTCCTTGCCGGTCCATGTGCAGGGTGGATCTCTTGCGCTCGCCCAGCTGAACAGGGACCGTCACCAGCTTGCCATCGCGCCAGATCTCGAGGTCGACGGTTTCTCCGGGTTCGTGCTGACGCACCAGCTTGCCCAGGTCCGAGCTGGAGGAGAGTGAGCTCCCGGCAACTCCCGTGATCACATCTCCCGCGACGACTCCGCCGATCATGGCGCCGCTGTCGTCGACGACATTCGAGATCAAAACGCCTTCGCCGGCCGGCACTCCGAAGTGGGCTCTGAGCGCATCGGTGAGCTCGACAGTCTCGACGCCGAGAAATCCACCACTCAGACCGACAAGCACGTCGGCGCTGAAAGTGGCGCCGCTCGCGTCGTCAGAGACCCAGACGAACGCGTCGTGCTCGTCTCCACCGATCCCGCCGTGCGTGGTGACCGCGTCACCATCGAGCTCGATGACCTTCCCGTCTCCGTCGACCATGATCACGCGCTTCTCGACACGCACCCGAGCCTCGGCCGACTCCTGGGCGTGGCCTGCCGCGACCAGGCTCAGCCCGAGCCCCGTGACCACGAGCAGAGCCACTGCGGAAAAAGACCAGCTCTGTCGGCTGGAGCGTGCAGTCTGACTCGACAGAAGTCGAGAAATGGAGGTGTCGGTGTGTCTCATGATGTGTGCCCGATACCGGACGACTGAACGTCCGTTACTGATGTCGGTTTACTGAAGTTCGTGATCTGTCAGGGTGCTCAGTCAGGGTCCTGGTCGTGCCTTCGAGTCGTCCGAGCCGCTACCACATGGTCGGAACGACACGTGACGAACGGGGATTCCCCTGTCCGGCAGCTCCGCCGGAGCTCTCGACTGCCGAGAGGAAGTCACGCAGGTCGATCACCACGTCGTAGTCATCACCCTCAATGGCAGCGACGGGACGTACATCCGCTCTGAGCTGACGCAGTTCGGTCAGCTCACGTCTCAGGGACCTCAGCTCGCTACGAATCGAGTCGACGTCGCGCGACGTACCGTCGGTCGACACCGGAATCGACGGCGTGACCGGCGCTCTGGTCCCTCGTTCCTGCGCCAGCGGAGCTGCGACTCGTGACGATCCCGCGTCGAAGCCGAGAAACGGCGCCAGGAGGAAGCCCAGGAGGACTGCCGCTGCCAAGGCGACTCCCCCGTAGGCGGCACGCGACCACATTGCCGCAGGCGTGCTCGAGCGCCGCGGCTCGCTGGATCGAAGCCGTGCCGCGCGCAGGACGTTGCTCGTGAACTGTTGGGATGCCTGTTCGCGCGGAAGGTCACGCAACAGATCCCCGACCCAATCGGGGCGGCCATCGCGACTCTCTCTGGACGAGGACGAGCCAGGGGTGGACGACGAACTGGTGGGTGACGAACTGGTGGGTGACGCAGCGCGCTGCGGCGCGCGAAGGTTGGGTCTTCTGCTCATAACTCGACTCCCTCGAGTCGTTCTCCTGAAGCGGTCGTCTGGACGCTGGTAGCCGTAGCCACGCTACCCCGTGCCTCGCGCACGTCTCGCGCATCGGATCTGCCCCAGTAGGCCTCGAGCGCGTCGCGCAGCTTCTTCTTCGCGCGATTGATGCGCGACTTCACTGTCCCTTCTCGGCACCCAAGGACCTCGGCGATCTCCGCGTAGGAGAGCCCCTCGATCTCACGAAGCACCAGAGGTGCCCGATACCTGAGAGGCAGGCTCGCAATGGCTTCGGTAACCCGGGCCACGGTCTCGGTGCTCTCCAACTCTCGCTGGGGAGTCGGGCCTACGGTCTCGATGCCGTGGGAGTAGGTCGGCGTGAGCAAACGCCAGCGCGTCTTGCGGCGCTCGTCGGAACGGAGCAGATTGGTCGCGATTCGATACAGGTACGCAGACAACAATCCGCGATCGCGGTAGCGGTCCGCCGTCTCGAAGAGACGCACGAAGGTCTCCTGGGCGTACTCCTCGGCTCGATCGCGACACCGAGTCAGCTTCGTCAGGTAGTTGACGAGAGCGTGCTTGTGACGGTTGACGAGCACTTCGAAAGCCTGCTCGTCACCCTCACTGACCAGCCCCATCAGCTCGCCGTCACTGGAGTCGGTGTTGATGACTCGCGTGGACGGCAGGGTCATGGCTATCCGCCCACCGAGTGGCTCGGATACTGAATGACTACGAGATACCGGACTCATGACATGGTCGACCATACAGGGATCAAACGCCCGACGCCGCGATTGGTTCCCACGGATCTCGAGGTCGGCTGCCGGGGCCGCTCAGCGATCGTAGTAGGAGCGATACCAGGCCACGAAAGCCGGGATCCCGGCGTCGATGTCGGTCTGAGGATCGTAGTCCAGGAGCCGCCGGGCCTTGCTGATGTCCGCGCTGGTGCGCACCACGTCACCGGGCTGCATCGGCAGGAACTCCTTCTCCGCCTCCTGCCCCAACTCGGTCTCGACGAGCTCGATATAGCGCATCAGCTCCTGAGTGTTGCCGCGACCGAGGTTGATGACCTCGTTGGCGAGATTGGTCTCGAGAGCGGCTGTCACACCGGCGGCGATGTCCTCGACGTAGGTGAAGTCACGCTGCATCTGACCATGGCCAAAGACCTTGATCGGACGCGAGCTCAAAATGGCATCCGTGAACAGGAACAGCGCCATGTCAGGACGTCCCCAGGGCCCGTAGACGGTAAAAAACCTCAGACCCGTGCAGCGCAGGCCGTAGAGATCGTGGTAAACCCCCGCCTGCAGCTCATTCGCCTTCTTGGTCATCCCGTAGAGAGAGACCTGACCGTCCGTGCGCAACTCCTCGTGGAGCAATGGCTCACTCTGATTGCCGTACACCGAGCTCGTAGAGGCATACACGAGACCGCCGACCTCTCGCCGGCGACACCGCTCGATGACCTCGGAGAAGCCAACGAGGTTGTCACGAACGAAATCCTCGGGGTGTTCGATCGAGTGCCTCACCCCAGCCTGGGCCGCCAGGTGACAAACCCGCGTGTCGTCACCGCTACCGAGGAGGTCGAAGGCGCTGTCCAGCTCCTCTGGGTTGACCAGATTGCCGCGCACGAGCTGGAAACCCGAGTGCTCCTGTAGCTGCTCGGCCCGTCGTTCTTTCAGAGTGGCATCGTAGTAGGGATTGAAGTTGTCGAAGCCGACAACCTCGACGCCGCTCGCCAGCAAACGCTGCGAGGTGTGGAATCCGATGAATCCGGCGCAGCCGGTGAGCAAGACTTTCATGTGTCCAAGACCTCAAGAACAAACGATGACCAGTCGGCAGCTACCGCTCGAGAGATCCCTCGATCGCGGGCCGCGGAGCTACTCTCCACCGTTCGGCTAGGCGACCGATTGGCGAGAGCAGCGCCTCTTCCACTGTGAGACGCTCGAGCAGATCCTCACGAAACGTCGGCTCGGTCTCAGTGACCGCGTCGCGCAACTGCGCAAACCGGTTGCGGTAACCCTCGAGCGCAGCCTTGAGGGTACCTCGACGAGCCGCCTCGGCAAGCCGAATGTGAATCAGCAGGAGCCCTCTCGTGCTGCCGCCCTCGACCTCGGGGATCAGCAGGAACAGGCGACCATCGAGTCGTCCGCGCGCCAACAGCACTCGTCGATCCACGGCGACGCTGCGCTTCGTGCCGCGCAGCCGATGATCGGACTGGGTACGCGTCGCGATGTCCCGCGACAGTCCTCCGCTGTCCACCGGATAGATCCGGCAGTCTTCTTCTCCAGGATCGCCTTCGATGCGGTAGCGCGAGTGCCCGGTGACCTCCTCGACCAGAGGGTCGAGCGCAGCGAGGGTTCGAAGGTCGCTGTACTGAAGCCTGTCGCGCGACGCGCCACGCTCGAGAGTCGAGCGCACGAGCGGCACCATCAGCAGGGCCTCGTCCGTTCGCGAGATCCCGACCGTCACGGTCTTTGCCTGGTGTTTGATGGCATCGATCGGACGAGTGAGCTGGTCGATCGCCCGCGAGAGCGACTCTCCGAGCTCCTCGACCACGATCGCCGGGGACCCAGCTCGACCCTTGAGGGCCGCAAAGGCATCCAACGGCAAGACGCCGCTAGCAAAGTGAAGCAGCAGTGATAGCTCGGAAGCGGCACTTGCCTCCAGGTGGCCGTCGTACGAGCCTTCTTCGAGCCCAGCCAGATACCGCTGGGAGCTGCTTTGAATGCGACTGCTCAGCTCGGCGAGGAGGTTGGAGCCCTGCTGGGTCGACTGGGCCGAAGCCAGGTGCTCGATCTCCGTGCGAATCTCGCGCAGCGGGTGGGCTTGAGCGTCGATCGCTCGCGCCGCGCTGTAGCCGAAGAGATGTCCGACAACCGCCGCCAGGACGTAGTCCAGGGCAGTCGAGACCTTGGGCACCGCAATCAGGTCGACAGCAGCATCGAATCGCGTCTCGTCGACGTTCGCGATGACGATCGGACACGCCTTGTGCGCCCGATAGATCGCCACCTCTTTTGAGACGTCGTCCACGGTCGAGCCAGCGAGACCCGCCGCACAGACCAGAATCAGGGGCTCCGACGATAGATCGATGTGCTTCTTGTCCTCGGTCGCGTCACAAGCAATCGACTTGTAGCACAGCTCCGAGAGCTTGATGCGGATCTCCTCGGCCGCAGTGCGATTCGACCCGTTGCCGACGATCGCCCAGTAGCGTCGACGAGGTGCATGGCGCTTGGCGATCTCGTCGATGGCGCCATGCAACTCGAGTGTCTGCACCATCGCATCGGGCATGGCGACCAGTGCGCGCACGAGTTCCTGTTCGCGGGCGTCGAGCTCCGGTCGATCGGTGAGCTCGGCGAGGGCCAGAGCCAGCAGCCAGCCGGCAGCAATTTGGGAGTAGAAGGCCTTGGTCGACGCGACGCTCATCTCGACGTCGCGCCCATCCGACGTGTAGAGAACACCGTCCGCCTTGTCGGTGAGATCGCTGTGCCGGCGATTGACGATGGCGAGGACGCGAGCGCCCCGCGCACGGACCAGGTCGACCGTCCGATTGGTATCTGTGGTCGTGCCGGACTGGCTGATCGCCACGATCAGCGTGTCCGACATGTCGTCGGCAAGCTGAAAACCCGAGAGCTCGGTGGCCGGAAGAGCTCTGATCTCACAGTCTGGAAGACGCGATCCGAGCACGTCGCGCAGGGCCTCAGCCACACCAAGCCCGGCCACAGCCGCCGTTCCCTGGCCGATGACCAGGATCCGTCGCAGACGCGGTGAGCGGACGATCTCGACGACTTCTGGAACCAGAGTCTGGTCGTCGAGCACAACTCGCAGCCCCTCTCCCGAGTCGCGAATCTTGCCCCGCAACGTTTTGCGAAACGACGCCGGCGCCTCGGAGATCTCCTTGAGCAGGAAGTGAGGATGGTCGCCGCGGTCGATGTCGCGGGTGGTGATCTCGACTTGCTGAAGGTCTGAGGACTCCACCGGCAGACGAGTCCCGTCGTAGGCACACCGCTCGATGCCGTCGATCGAGCCCGCCTGTTGACCATCCAGCACGACCACCTGACCCCGAACACTGTTGGGGTCATCCGGATCCGCCTGGCGCTCGCCGTCGAGGCGCAGATACGTATCTGTCACTTCCACCAGGCCGTAGGGCTCACTCGCGACGATGTACGCGTTCTCTGCGAGGCCTACGTAGAGCGCCTGCCCGCTCCCTCGCAGAGCCAGAAAGAGACGATCTGGCTGAGAGGCCGTCGCAGCGCCGACCGCCACAGAGCCGACGAACGAAGATACCGTTTCGGTGAAGGCGACCAGGGGCTCCAGACCGCGGTCGATGCGAGAAGAGAACATCGCCGGGATGACTTTCGCGTCGGTGGTGATCTCTTCGGGGAAGTCGAGCTGCTCGCGCGCCTTCAGATCCGCGTAGTTGTCGACGTCTCCGTTGAGAGCCGCAACCGAGCTGTTGATTGGCGAGCGACCGCGAAGCTCCTGATTGAGCGGATGAGCATTGGGCTCGCTGATCATTCCCACGCTGGCCCAGCGCGTGTGACCCAGGGCCGCGAGCTCGACGCTGCCGGAGCGCAACGCCAGTCGTAGCAGTCGGTCTTCGGAGATCGCACGACGAAGGCTCCGCACGTTGTCCCCGAGCTCGCCGATCTCGGCGGCACACTTGTAGACGATGCTGAGCACACCATCAAAAACCCGAACGCCACCGTTCGTGTAGAGCTCGTTCTCGGGTCCTCGATGCGTCAGGCTGCGCACCTCGGACGACTCGAGATCGAGATCGTGGCCCCAGATCATCAGGTTGACGCCGGCCGAATCGCGCCCGCGAACCTCCAGCCGATCGAGCGCTGAGAGAACGTGTTGCACCGAGAGCAGGGCCAGATGGGCTGCAGGGTTCTCGTTGCCACCGGCGAGATCGACGACGGCGCGGGCGGATTCCAGCCGATCCACACCAACCGCCCAGATCACGTCCTTCAGCCGGATGAGGCTCGCGTTGGCCTGCTCGAGCAACCCCGGCGCGAGTTCGACGCGTCCGTCATCGAGCGCCTTCTCGAGCTCACTCGACCATCCGGTCAGTGACTCACAGCTCTCCTCGACAATGGTCCTCACCTTCGAGCTCGCGACGAGTCCCAGAAAGCCACCGTCCGTCTTGAGCGCCGCTCCAACACCCTCCATCCGCTCGCTCGTGGTCTCGAGCCAGGAGATCAGCTCTTCTCCAGCCAATCCGAGCGGGCTGGAGCCCCGGGCGAGCCCTTGGAGAGAGACCATCTCTCTCTCGAGCGACTCGATCGGGACACCCGAAGGAGCGCGACGGAGCACTGCGACGATTCCACACATCTTGGTCAGATCCCGTTACAACCCGAAAAGAAGGAGAGGACCCTCAGCAGCTGCCAGGGCTACAGAAGAACGACGGTCGGGGGAGTGAAACAGAGGTGGGGGAAGTCCAGCTTGGCCGCGACGGGCCACGGAACTCTTTGTTTGCGCAGCTGAGAGGCGACTCGACAAGCAACCCACAAGAGAAGCTCGAGCCGCGCGATCAGGCGCGCAACAGTATCAGCCGAAAGTTATCAGTCGAACGAACTCCGCGCCTGGCTACGAGCTCTCTCGAGGCTCGCGACCAGCTCCCGGCTACACGCGGCTTCGGAATGTTCTCTGACGATGCGCTGGCTACCCCGAGAGACCAGCCGAGCAACGGTGCCAGGCTCATCGAGAAGAGCACTCACCATCGCGATCCACTCGTCCGTCGAGTCGGCGACGAGTAGATCTTCCCCGTCGATGCCACCAACCCCGGCTGCCGCCCACGTCGACGCCACCACAGGGACTCCCTCCGCCCAGGCCTCCAGGATCTTGACGGGAACCCCGGCTCCAGCCCGCAGTGGCGCCAGCGAGACCGTAGCACTTCGCAGCAGGCTCCTCAGGTCCTTGGGATCGCGTACCAGTCGAGCTCCGGATCGCTCGAGAAGGCGAGCCAGCTGTCGACCGACGCGACTCCCGGCGACCACCAGCCGTACGTCTGGGCGCTCGCGTCGGAGCCCTGGCCATACCGAGCTCAGCCACCAGGTGACGGCGTCGCGATTGACGAAGTAACCCAGGTTGCCCGTCATCATCAAGGTCGGCGATCCAGCGGGCGACTCCACCGATGTGCCTCGAGCGACGTCATCGCTCGGACCCGGGCGAGTCGGCAGGCGCACGACATCCAGCTTGTCGACAGAAGACTGGCTGAGCCGATTCGCGAGGTGCCGGCGATCGCGCTCGCAGACCACACACGCTCTGTCCGCGCTCTCGAGAATCTTCCGCTCGGTGATCGCCAGACGCTTCGCCTCCATGCTCCAGAGCGGCCTGAGCACACGGTGATCGAGCGTGGCCCGACGCTCGAAGTTCAAAGAGAGCGCGTCGATGAGATCGACGTAGACCAACGGAATCCCGAGAGCCAGAACGGCAGGGGCAAGGCGCGCCAACTGGGTGATGACGACATCCGCATCCGCGGCGAGACGAGCCAGCTGCGCACCCATGTCCCGCGACGTAAAAAAGGACGACTGCAGACTGCCTCCCCCCAGACCCGCTCGCAAGAGCCCTGAGACGAAGTCACGACGGTCGCGACGGTAGGAGTGCAGCCGAAGTCCATTCACCCGTGGAGACTCGTCCTCTGCTGACCTCGACCGCGGCGTGAGCAGCTCGATCTGCACGCCAGCTGGTGCGGTCCCCTCGCCCAGTTCCGTAGCGCCCGTGAGGGTCCGGATGAACTGATTGGCGCGAAGCTGATCGCCACGTCGTGCGGGCCACGGATATCTAGCGGTGACGAAGACGACTTTCATGGGCTCGAACAGTGTAGGCCCTCCAGCCCGGCAGCGCGCGCCGATTCGCGCCGTCGGCCAAGTCGACTACACTGCCCGTCCATGCCACGCGCCCCACATCGCTCGAGCGTCGCAAGCTCAGTCAGTGGCTCCGTCTTCTCGGCGTTGGCCCACAAGCTCAACCAGTTCGATGGCGAGGTGTATCCGCTGCACGTCGGGGACACATGGCTCGACCCGATGGAGGGAGCGCGACTCGAGGACTTTCACAGCGCCGAGATGCGCGGGCTCAATCGGTATTCGAGCACGGTCGGAGACTCCCGGCTGATCGACGCCATCGTGGAGAAGACTCGTGCACGGACCCGGGTTCCGGTCCACAGAGGCAACATCCTCGTCACAGCGAGCGCTACCGCAGGTCTCAACTGCCTCGTTCGCTCGATCGTCGAGCCCGGGGAAGAGGTTTTGATCCTCGCTCCCTATTGGCCCCTGATTGCTGGAATCGTCCGCGTCTGCGGAGCGACGCCTGTCGCCGTGCCCGTCCTTGGTCTCAACGATCCGGAGGAAGTCGCCTCGCGGGTCGAGAGTCGATTGACCGAGCGCACGGCGGCTCTCTACCTGAGCACACCCAACAACCCTACCGGCGACATTCTCGAGACCCCCGTGCTCGAGGCCCTGGCCGAGCTGTCGCGCTGCCACGACCTCTGGCTGGTGACCGACGACGTCTACGAAGACTACGTCTACCGCGGCGAGACGGGCTCTTGTCTGCCATTGGCACCCGAGCGGACGGTGGCGTGCTACTCGTTCTCCAAGGCCTACGGCATGGCCGGGTATCGATGTGGCTATCTCGTCGGGCCCGAGGAGGTCATCTCGGGAACTCACAACGTCTCCACTCATACGTTCTACAGCGCGCCTACGACCGCTCAGCTCGCCGGAGAGTTCGTGCTGCAACACGGCGACGACTGGCTGGCCGATGCTCGCGAGCAGTATCGAGAAATCGGAGATCGGGTGGCAAGCCGGCTCGGTGTCGACAAACCTCGTGGTGGGACGTTTCTCTTTCTCGATCTGGAAGACTCGTGCGAGGACGGGAGTCTGTTCGACCTGCTCGAGCGCATGGCTGACCGAGGTCTCCTGCTGGCCCCGGGACCCAGCTTTGGTCCTTTCGAGCACCATGCCCGGCTCAGTTTTACGGCCGCTACTCCCGAATCGACCCTTCGAGGAGTTGAAGTGCTCGCCGAAATCCTGAAAAAGCCCTAGAATCCCCGCTCCACACGACCCTTGGGTCTCTCGAGATCGGCCGAGGGCATCAGGGCACGTCACACCAGCTCTGGACGAATCGGACAGATTCGGTCCTGCCGCGTGTCCTCGCCAGAACAGTCTCCGAGACCCAGATCGTGCGAGGCGTCACGAAGCCTCGACATCCTGCAACACGCGAGCCTCGGTTTGCGTTGTTTGTCAGGACCTTCGGCAATCCACACTGACGCGAGAACCGTTTCTCTGATCGTGTGGAAGGGCGTGGTTGGACGCGAATCCGGCAACGCTCGACGACCGAACTCCCAGGCAGAATCACTTTCCGCAGCAAAAACTGCAATATCCCCACATTCTTTGATGTCTCTCACACGGAGTCCCCGTGAACTGGCAATCAGCAAGTTGAGGTACACACCATGAAACAACTCAGAATCTACTGCCTCTGTCTTGTGGCGGGGCTGCTCCTCCTCCCCGGAGCCGGCCTCGCCCAGGAAACAGAATCTCAAGAAACGCCTGAAGCACCTGCAGGCGAATTCCTCGAAGAGGTCACCGTCACCGCGACCAAGCGTACGGAGTCCATTCAGGAAGTTCCGATTTCGGTAACCGCCATCAGTGAGCTGCAGATCGAGCGCTCCGGTCTCAAGGACATCCGAGACCTGCCCCAGCTCGCCTCCAGCTTCAACATGAACTCGTCTCAGACGGAGTCCCAGGGAACGACCCTGCGGATCCGCGGCGTCGGCACGACCGGCAACAACATCGGTCTCGAGAGCTCCGTCGGCGTCTTTCTCGACGGCGTCTACCTCTCTCGTCCGGGTGTCGCGCTCGGCGACCAACTCGACGTCGAGGCCATCGAGGTCCTGCGCGGTCCGCAGGGCACGCTGTTCGGACGCAACGTCTCCGCTGGCGCGCTCAACCTGCGCACCAAGGCGCCGAACGACAATCGTTCGTTCTTCGGCAACTTCACCGTCGGCAACTTCAACGCCGTCAACGTCCAGCTCGGTACTGGCGGTCCCATCACCGACACGCTGAACTTTCGCCTCTCTGGCGCGTTCCGCCAGCAGGACGGCTTTCTGGAAAGCGCGCTCAACGGCAGCGAGAGCTACAACCGGGACCGCGTGCTGGGTCGCGGACAGCTGCTCTGGGACTTCGCCGACCGCGGCAGCCTGCGCCTCATCGCCGACTACTCCGATGCCGACGAGAACTGCTGCGACGCCGTCGTGCTGCTCGAGTCCGGCGCACGTGACGTAGGCGCGTTCGCAGCCGCCGGCCTACCCGCCGACGGCGGTGTTCTGCGCTTCGGCGACTCGGCGTTCGAGGACCGGATCTCCAACTCCGAAGGATACTCCAACCCCTTCGATCAGACCGGTTTCTCGGCCGAGCTGAACTACAACATCTCCGACAACACGACCTTCACCTTCATCGGATCCTGGCGTGACTTCAGGGCCGACAGCATCCAGCAGGAGTTCGTTGCAATCGACCAGTACTCGGTGGGTCCGGACGCTGCCGCCGGATTCGAGTCGTTCGACGAGATCGAATCGTGGTCGACTGAGTTCCGCATCGCCGGCGACACCGATCGCGTCAGCTGGCTAGCGGGCGCCTATGCCTCCAACGAGGAGATCGTTGAGCAGGGCGCCCTGGGGCTTCGGTCTCAGTACACCCAGTTCGTCGACGCCATGCTCTGGAACTTTGCTTTCCTGCCGGTTCTGGGGCCGGGCCAGCTTCTCTCGGGCGTCCCCCTGGCAACGGGCGGCACCTTCGGTGACGTCCTCGCTGCCGACAATCAGGCCCTGGCGTTTGCCGGCGGTATCGACTCGGACGGCTCGTACGCTCAGAACCTCTACGGACAGGACGGTGACTCCTGGTCGGTCTTCACCCACAACACGTTTCGCCTGACGGACAGGTTTGCCCTGGTCGCAGGCGCTCGCTACGTCGACGAGACCAAAGACGGCTTCTACGCCCAGGTCGGCGCCAACAACCCAGCTTGTTTCAGCGCCCTGGCGAACGCGGGCGCGCTCGCCGCTGGAGCAGCCGGTACTGGTCTCGAGGTCGTGGCGAGCACCATCGGCAACTTCTCGGCCGTCTTCACCTGCTTCCCGTTCGCGGCGCCCGCCGACACTGGGATTCCGGTGCTGCCGTCCACTTTTGACGAAACCTTCGAGGACGACGAACTGGTCTACACTGGGAAGGCGATCTTCGAGTTCACCGACCGGGTGAGCGCCTTTGCCAGCTACACCCAGGGTTTCAAGTCGGGCGGTTTCAACCTCGACTCGACCGCAGCCATCGGTGGTGCCGACCCCAGCTTCGACTCCGAGAAGCTCGCCTCGTTCGAGCTCGGACTGAAGTCGGAGTTCGCCAATCGGCGAGTGCGCCTCAACGCCTCGCTGTGGGACTACGACATCGAGGACTTCCAGGTGCTCGAGTTCACGGGCACCCAGTTCCAGACCTTCAACGTGCCGTCCGCCGAGAGCAGCGGCGCGGAGATCGAGCTGACGGCCCTGGCCGGTAACAACCTGTCGCTGGCGTTTGGCTACACCTACGCCGACTCGAAGTACCCGACCGACTGCGACGACGGCATCCCGACGCCCAACGTGAGCTCCCTGTGTGGCGCTCAGCTCACCAACGCCCCCGAGAACGTCGTGACGTTCGGCGCGGACTGGGACGACACCATTGCGGACAAGTTCCTCTTTTTCGTCTCCACCAGCGCCCGCTGGGAGGACGATCGTCGCACGAGCACGCAGCCGAACCTGCCCTTCGACATCCAGGAGGCCAACACCAAGGTGAACCTGCGAATTGGTCTCGGCAGCTACTCTGGAAAGTGGGCGGTCGAGCTCTGGAGCAACAACATCACCGACGAGCAGACCAAGAACGTGACGTTCAATACCCCTCTGCGAATCGGAAGCCGGAGCACCTTCCTGGAAGCCCCCAGGACGACGGGCGTCACCCTGCGCCTGAACCTCTGATCCGGGGGAGAAGTAGCCATGTGTAGCCGTGTTCGCGTGTTGAGTAACACGCTCCACGGCTACGTCATCCCGCACCTACGGGCCGTAAGGCCCTGCGGTGCTCGCAAGAGGCCTTGAAAACGGTCCGATACATCCCGAAACTCGGGAGGGGACTTTCAAGGCCTCGTTTTGT
>JANQPS010001043.1 GCA_028285365.1 Thermoanaerobaculia bacterium
CGTTCAGGAGATCCGCCGGAGCGCTGGCGACCCTCAAGAGGTCCCGATGCTGGGCCCGAACGAAGCCCTGTTCGACCGTGCGGTCGAGGAACGTTATGAGTGCGTCGTAGTAGCCGCCCACGTTGAGCACTCCGCAAGGCTTCGCGTGAAAACCCAGCTGCGTCCACGTCCAGACCTCGAAGAGCTCCTCCAACGTGCCGATGCCGCCCGGCAACGCGACGAACGCGTCCGCCCTCTCGGCCATCGTCGCCTTGCGCTCGTGCATCGAGCGCGTGACGATCAGCTCGTCGAGTCCGTCATGGGCGAGCTCCTTGTCACGGAGCGCCTCCGGTATGACTCCGACGACGTGACCGCCATCCGCAAGCGCGGCGTCGGCGACAGTACCCATCAGGCCGACGTGGGCTCCGCCGTAGACGAGGCAAAGGCCTCGTGCAGCGATCTCGCGACCGAGCTCCTTCGCGGCAAGCAGATAGTCGTCCCCTTTGCCAGGAGAAGAACCGCAGAAAACGCAGACGGACTTCACGAAACTGACCTCGCGTCAAGATGGTCCGAGGCTCTTGGATGTCTTCGACAGGTCACCGCGGCCAACACTACCCGAGCCCAACTCCGAGGTCGCACTCGATCACGGAGTCGAACACTCACAGGCTCGCTCGAGGTCGGTGTACCAATGGGTCGTCTTCTCACTGGCCAGCACTTCTCTGAGACACGTGGGGCTCAAACCGAGTGATTCACTCACCACCTGGTCATCGCCCAGGTGGGCGAGGGCGGCCACATGGAAGGTCTCCATGGCATGGAATCCGTCTTCCATGGCCCTATCGTCGAGGCCAAACAGAACCGGACTCGTGGCCTCGAGAAGCAGCCACCCCCGGCTCTCGAAGAGCCGCTTCATCTCGTCGAGAAAACTCGAGTAGTAGGCCTTCTGGACCGGGGTGTTCTCGATGCTCGACACGACCTCGGTCGAGTACGGCGGGAGCCAGCCGACGATCTCCGTACCGCGCTCGCCCAGCTCCTCGAGAGCCTGCGCGAGTCTCGAAAGGCGCTCTCGATCGATTCCGCCAGTCGACACGAACTGAAAGGTCCCCTCGTGGACCCGCTCGACGACGGGTGGTCGTTCACGATCGACGTAGCGATCTGGTGTCTCACTCGAAAGCACCTTGAGGCTGCCGTCGTTGGAGAAGCCACGCGACACCCAGGCGAGGAGTCCGTACCGCCTGACTCCTTCGTCGCGTCCCAACAGCACACGACGCAGTTGCCCGAGCTCGAGATCGCCGTTCGTGATCGAGCGCAGCAGTCTCCCGTAGGCGTAGAGACGGCTGTCGAGGGTCAGGCCACGATCGCGAAGGGTGTCGATCTCGAGCGAGCGCCCCGTACCATCTGTGGTTTGAGAGTTGAGCCACCAGCTGTCGAGGCCGACCAGGAGAATCTCCGGGGCGTAGTCCGTCGGGAAGCTACCGAGGAACACCTCGAGATCACCCACCCCGGTGATGGTGCCTGACGAGTTGTAAAAGCTGCCGTAGTGCGGGCTCCTGCAGAACATCTCGCGCCGAAACCGCTGGACCCGGGACGATCCCAGAACCAGGAATCGCGGCCGGCGCTGCTGGATCTGGGTCAGACGATAGGTGGGAGTCTCTTGACTCAGAATCATGCGCAGAGCGAGCGTCGGCTCGCTCTCGAGCGTGACTGACTCGGCGACCTCCGCGGTCGCGGCGAACTCACCGGCACGCCGGAGAACCAGCTCGAGCGCAAGAATCAGGATCAGCGCTGGCGCCAGGAACCACGCGCCGCGGACGGCGGCCACGATGGCTCGCTTGAGAGGAGCAGCTACCTGACCAGGGTTGTCTTTGGTATCGGTCAAAACTGAAAGTAGATGAAGGGTTGAAAGTCGAAGGCACCGAGGACGACGATTCCCAGGACCACCGCGTTGTAGGCCACGACCTTGGCTCCCAGCGGCAGCTCGCCGAGGTCCAGAACGTGCCGGCGATCACGCTGCAGCCATTCCGCAAGGAGCAACATCGCCACGAGGGCCTTGAGCCGCAGTGCCTCCCTGAGCAGAGCTCGAAGGTCCTGGTCCACGAGCATCTTCTCGAAGACCTGCACCGCGCTCGCGAGGCTGTCGGCTCGAAAGAACACGTAGGAGATACATACCAGGACAAACACGAAACCCGCACGAGCGACGGCCAATGCGCCAGGGAACGAGTCGAGTCGTAGTCGAGCCACCACGCCACGACGCCATCGGCTGCTCAGGCTCGAGGCCACGAGGTAGCTGCCGTGGAGGGCGCCCCAGGCGACGAAGGTCCAGGCCGCTCCATGCCAGAGTCCACTCACCAGGAACGTGAGGAACAGGCAGCCGAGGAGTTTCGCGCGCCAGCCCAGCCAGGAGAGCCTCACCTTCGTCAGCGGCGCGTAGACATAGTCGGTCAGCCAACTCGACAGCGAGATGTGCCATCGCCTCCAGAACTCGGACATGGACTGGGCAAAGTACGGGAGCCGAAAGTTGGGGCGGAGATCGATGCCGAGGAGCCGCGCACATCCGATACCGATGTCGGAGTAGCCACTGAAGTCGCAGTAGATCTGGAAGGCGAACAAAACCGTCGCAAGAACCAGCTGGGACCCCGAGGCTCCGTCGACGTCACCGTACGCGGCGTTGACGTAGGGAGCGAGGTTGTCCGCAATGACGATCTTCTTGAAGAAGCCCCAGAGCATCTGCCGCGCACCATCGGCGATCTGAGCTTCGTCGAAGACCCGCCGACTCGAAAACTGCGGCAGCAGATGCCCGGCTCGCTCTATGGGACCCGCGACCAGCTGCGGAAAGAAGGCCACGAAGACGAAGACGTCCAAGACACTCTTCCGAGCCTCGACGTCACCGCGATACACGTCGATCGTGTAGCCCAGAGTCTGGAAGGTATAGAAGCTGATACCGACCGGAAGGACGATCTCGAGTCCGAGGCGCGGCACGACGAAGCCCAGGGCGCTCAGCGCAGTCTCGAGGGAATCGACGAAGAAGTTGAAGTACTTGAAGAACCCGAGCAGCCCCAGATTCACCATGAGGCTGAGAGCGAGGAGCCCGCGACGCGCCGCAGGCTCACGAGTCCCGGCCAGCGCACGGGTGACGAGATAGTCGGTCAGGCTCGAAGCCAGGATCAGGGACAGGAAACGCCAGTCCCAGAAGCTGTAGAAGAGGTAGCTGGCTGCGAGGAGCAGGACGTTCTGGGCACGTCGCCCGAGGCCCCAGTACACCAGGTAGGTGACACCGAGGAGGGCACAGAAACTCGCTGAAGTGAAGCTCATGGAAGAGAGGTCGATCCGCTGTCAGCAACCATTCGCACTGTGGTGCCTGTCGTGCCTGCCCTGCCGCGAAGCTTCGAGTTCTACTCCTTCGCGCTTCCCGCCCATCAGGTGCGAGTCCTGGCCAGCCAGGGCCGCCGACCTACCGGTTCGGACCCCGCTCCATCGAGACCGGCTGCCAGCGCTCGAGTGGGACTCTCGGGAGCACGGTGGGATTGACGCAGCTGCGTGGCCACCGCCCCGAGAGCACCAGCGCGACTTCGCGAGCCGCTCGTCGCCGCGTGGCAGGTCGCATGCGCGAGGTGGCCGACGCCGAATGGGGCGTGAGGATCACGTTGTGAAGCTCGAGGATCGCGTCGTCCTCCTTGGGAGGCTCACGTTCCAGAACGTCTAGAGCCGCAAACGCGATCTCTCCGGAGCGCAGGGCCTCGACCAGAGCATCTTGATCGACCAGAGGGCCGCGACCGGTGTTGACGAGTACGGCTCCGGGTTTCATGCGCTCGAGCGCCGCCGCGTCGATCAGATGTCTCGTCTCCTCGTTGAGCGCCGGATGCAACGAAACGAAGTCGGAGCGCTCGAGCAACTCGTCGAGCTCCACCGGCTCCACTCCCGCACGGGTGATCTCCAGCTCGCTCACGTAGGGATCGTGAGCGATGACTCGAAGTCCGAATGGTATGGCCCGAGCCGCTACCGCGCGCGCGACGTTGCCGAATGAGACCAGTCCCAGCGTCTGACCGAAGATGCGCGGGATCTCGTCGAACAGCGGTCGGCCCTTCCACCAGTCGCCGCCGCGCACCATGTGGTCCATGACGGTGACACGACGTGCGGCGGCCAAGAGCAGCATCATCGTGTGATCCGCCACCTCGTCGATGAAGACGTCCGGTACGTTGGTCACCACGATGCCCGCCTCGGTGGCGGCTTCGACGTCCACCATGTCGACACCCACGCTACCGACACCGATGACGACGCACTTCTCGAGCGCCTCGATGACGCGCCGATCGAAGCGCACACCCCACGACGTCAGCACGGCATCACAGCCGCGAGTCTCTTCGATCAGCTGATCGCGTCCGCCGTCGGACACTTCGATGACGTCGTGAGGGGTGCGCTCGAGAATCGCCAGCTCGTCACGGAGCCGTACCTCTTGCGGAGCGCTCGGGTCCAGTCCCCTCAACGCAACGGCGATCCTCTTGGCGGCTACCTCCATGTCCCTACTCCTGCTCTCTGCTCTCAGCTGGTCAGTGCTGCTCTCTGCTGCTCAGTGCTGCTCTCTGCTGCTCAGTGCTGCTCTCTGCTGGTCGCACCTGGCGCCCTGTCACACGTGTCCTCTGCCTCGTCGAGATTGCGAAGACTCTAGCCGTTCCTCGGTGACCTCGACAGTCGGGAGGCCGAGTTCGAGCCAATGCGACAGAATCAGAGTCCTCACTCGGCCGACGAGGCATGCTCGCTCTCGTGCGCACGCCATCGTCGAAGGCCGAAGTCATCTGTTCTCAGAACGTCGACCGCCGACCAGCGGCGGGCCGGCTCTAGGATCCAACATGCTCGACACTCGAAACCACCTCTGGCCCCTTGGGTCACGCTTCGGCCTCTTTGCGGCGCTGAACCTACTCCTCGTCCTCATGATCGCTGTGCCTGGCGCGGGGCAACTCGAGAGCTCGTCCGGTACGGCATCAGACGACACCCCATCCAGCGACACCCAGTCTTTGGCTACAGGGTCTTTGGCTACAGGGTCTTTGGCTACTGGGTCTTTGGCTACTGGGTCTTTGGCTACTGGGTCTTTGGCTACTGGGGTCTGGATCGTCAGTCTCGAGGGTGCACCGAGTGAAGAGAGTGAGAGCCTATTCGCTCGAGCTTCACTCGCTTCAGAACTCACGCGCACTGAGCGCCGAGCAGCGCTCGGCGAGCTCGTCACTCCGGCACGCGCGGCGCAGCAGCAACTCGAAGTTCGGTGGAGTCGACTCGCTGACGATGTCGGGATCACCAGCCGTCCACTGTTCACTTACGCCCTCGGTTCCGCGTCGATCGCCGTCGCCTTGTCCGACATCGAGGCAGAGCAAATCCAGCGACACCCGGAAGTCCGCAGCCTGCGTCGCGAACTGTTGCTCAGACCGACGACCGACAATGGACCCGCATGGATCGGCGCTCCGTCCGTCTGGGACGGCTCGAACGGACTGACCGAGACTCGAGGCGAAGGGATCGTCATCGGTATCGTCGACAGCGGCATCCACATGCCCCATCCGTCCTTCTCGGACTCGCCCTCCGACGGCCACACCTACACCAATCCGCTCGGCCCCGGGGCGAGTGTCGGCTGGTGCAACCCCGGTCATCCCGACTACGACCCGACCTATGTCTGCAACGACAAGCTGATCGGTGCCTGGGACTGGATGGACACCTACTGCGCTTCGCAGCCCATCTGCAACGAAGCCGACGGACCGTTCGACAACGACGGCCACGGCACTCATGTCGCGAGTATCGCCGCGGGCAACCACATCACTCAGCCTCCCCTCTCGGGCGTCGCGCCACACGCAGCCATCATCTCGTACGACGTCTGTACGCTCAACGACGCGTTCCAGGCGATCTGCCCTGAGAGTGTCGTGCTCGCCGGCCTGCAGCAGGCCCTGCTCGACGGCGTCGACGTCGTCAACCTGTCGATCCAGGGTGGTTTCGATCCCTGGAACGATGACGACGACGCGCTCCTGGACCTGGTTGCAGCAGGTACCTTCGTGGCCGCCAGCGGCGGTAACAACGGTGCTACGGCGAGCACGGTGGAGCACCGCGGGCCGTGGGTGACCACAGTCGCGGCCAGCTCACACGACCGCGAGCGCTACTTCGGAGAGTTGACCGGCCTCAGCGGTGGTGTCAGTCCTCCCACCGACCTCGCAGGCGCCAGCCTGACGGATGCTGCCGTGGGGCCCGCTTCCATCGTCCTCGCGGCCGACTTCGGTGACCCGAATTGTTCGTCGCCTTTTGCACCCGGCACCTGGAGCGGTGAAATCGTCGCCTGCGAGTTCCTCGCCTCTCCGATGTCCGTCAAGAGCCAGAACGTCGACGCCGGCGGAGCTGACGGAATCGTCATTCTCAGTCCGTTTCCCACCGTCGAGACGGCCTACCCGGCGACCATCCCATCGCTCTGGCTCGCCACGGCCGAGAGCGACGAACTGCGCACCTGGCTCCAGAGGGGCAGTGGCCACACCGCCACTCTCAGCGTCGGAAGCCGCATCGACGATCCCGCGCTGGCCGATCGGATCCGCAACTTCAGCGGCCGCGGCCCCAACCCGAACTTCGATGTCATCAAGCCCGATCTCTCAGCGCCAGGCTGGTCGATCCTGGCGGCAGACGCCGACCGCTTCCAGACGGGCTTCCTCGGGCTCCTGCTCAACTACCGATCTGGAACCTCGATGAGCTCCCCACACGTCGCCGGCGCGGCCGCCCTCATCAAGAGCCTCCACCCTGGCTGGACGCCGAGCGAGATCAAGTCCGCGATGATGACCACCGCTCAAACGAATCTCCTGCTCGAGAACGGCGTCACGCCAGCCGGCTACGACGAAACCGGATCCGGACGTCTCGACGTCGAGCGCTCGGTGAACGCGGCCCTCGTCCTCGACGAGACCGGTGCGCGCTATCAGGCGGCCAACCCTTCTCTCGGCGGGGATCCGAGGACGCTCAACCTGCCTTCGATGATGCACCGCGCCTGTGACGCGGCCTGCACCTGGGCACGAACGGTGACCAACGTGAGCGGCGAGACCATGACATGGACTGCGTCGACGAGTGCCCCTCCGGGGCTCTCCATCAGCATTTCGCCATCAACCTTCGAGCTCACTGCCGGCAGCGATGCGCTCCTCGACGTGGCCGCCTACGTCAGCGACGCGAGCCTGCTCAGCGGGTTTGCCGAGGCCGAGCTGATCCTCGAGCCGAGCGATATGACGAGGCCGAGCACCCGCCTCCCCATCCTGTTGCAGGCCCTTGCCGACGAGCCCACGACGGACCTCGTGATCTCGGTCACCAACGAGCGGACGACGCTCCGCCCGGGCCAGGGTGTCTCGTACCTCGTGACGGTCACGAACAACGGACCGACTGCCGCCGTCGCGCCGCAGCTCTCAGACGTCGCGCCGCCCGAGCTCAGCGCACTCTCCTGGACGTGCTCCAGCGTCAGCACGGCCCGGTGCGGAGCCGCAGCTGGCTCGGGCGAGCTCGACGATCACCCCTTCCTGCCCGCCGGAACCGAGCTGAACTACGTCGTGACGGCCACCGTATCTGCGGGGGCCAGCGGCGACGTCACCTACACGGTGGACATCGCGACGCCCCCTGGGCTCACCGAGGCGACACCGATCGACAACACGGCGAGTGACACCGACGAGGCTTCGCAATCCCTGGTTCACGCTGACGGTTTCGAAAGTGGTCTCAGTCGCTGGACAGTCGCGAGCTCGTGACACCCTGTTAGCATCGACCGTCCAGGCTCCCGCTTGGACGAGGCCAATCTGATGACTACCGAACAGCCCCAAGACGACGTCGCACCGGCCACACGCGTGCAGGCGATCTATCTGGCGCTCATGGAGCTGTTCCAGGCGCTCGGCGGCAACCCTGGTTCTGTCGGTTTGCCATCTGACCTGACTGCGGAGCTGGGCGCTGCCGACCCGGACGTCGCTCAGCAGCTCAGTCGAGTGATCCTCTCCGAGATCGAGTCTCGAGAGGGACTCCCTTTGGCGGACCTCTCTGCCGAGACCGTCAAGCAGTACACGATGCAGTTGGCCGAGAGCGCACAGCGAGCACAACAGGAGGCGACCATGGCGGGCACAGCCGGTAACGGCAATCCCGCCGGAGGCATGCCGAACTAGCTGGCTCCTGGCCGGAGGCAACAACGCCTCACCCAGAGCTCAAACGACGGCTTTCAGCTGCATCCTCCCTTCTTCAGACGATCCTGATCGAGGGGCGCACTGACTTGCTGCGCCATCACGAATAGAGTCCAGCGCAGGCTGGCTCCGCGCAGGCGCAGCGCCTAGGCCCTCTCGCCTCCCTCACCTTCAGATTTCCGAGAGTCTCTCGTCATGAGTAAACCCCGCCGAATCCTGGTCACCAGTGCCTTGCCTTATGCCAACGGTCCGATCCACCTCGGCCACCTCGTGGAAACCGTTCAGACGGACATCTGGGTGCGTCTGCAAAAGATGCTCGGCAACGAGTGCTACTACGTGTGCGCCGACGACGGTCACGGCACGACGACGATGCTCCGAGCAGAAAAGGAGGGGAAGACCCCCGAGGCCGTGATCGACGAGATGCGCCCCGATCACGAGAGGGACTTCGCCGACTTCGCCATCGGCTTCGACAACTACTACACGACTCACTCGCCCGAGAACCGCGAGCTTTCGGAGTTGATCTACGGTCGTCTGAAGGACGGCGGTCACATCGAGACCGGCATGGTGCGTCAGGCGTTCGATCCGGAGCGGGAGATCTTCCTACCCGACCGCTTCGTCAAGGGAACCTGCCCGAGCTGCGGAGCCCCGGACCAATACGGCGACAGCTGTGACAACTGCGGCGCCACCTATACACCGGCGGACCTCATCGACCCGGTATCTGTCATTTCTGGCGCGACGCCGATCGAACGCGAGTCGGAGCACGTGTTCTTCAAGCTCTCCAACTTCACGGACGTGCTCGAGGAGTGGGTGACACCCGAGCGACTGCAGTCGGAAGTCGTCAACAAGCTGAGCGAGTGGTTCGAGGAGGGTCTACGCGACTGGGACATCTCGCGCGAAGCGCCCTACTTCGGCTTTGAGATTCCTGGCCATCCGGGCAAGTACTTCTACGTTTGGTTCGACGCCCCCATCGGCTACCTGGCGAGCTTCAAGCAGCTGTGCGAACGTGAAGGACTCGACTTCGAGGACTTCTGGGCGCCCGACAGCGAGGCCGAGGTCTACCACTTCATCGGCAAGGACATCCTCTATTTCCACTGCCTGTTCTGGCCGGCCATGCTCCACGGTGCAAACTTCCGACTGCCGACCTCGGTTCCCGCCCACGGCTTCTTGACCGTCGACGGAACCAAGATGTCCAAGTCGAAGGGAACGTTCGTGCGCGCGCGCACCTATCTGGAGCACCTGCCAGCGGATGCCCTGCGCTACTACTACGCCGCCAAGCTCGGGCCTGGCCTGTCCGACATCGACCTCAACCTCGAAGACTTCGTCAACCGGGTCAACTCCGACCTCGTCGGCAAGGTGGTCAACATCGCGAGCCGCTGTTCGGGGTTTCTGCGCAAGTCTTTTGACAACGCCCTGGCGGACGAGCTCGACAGTCCTGAGATCCACGATCAGCTCGCGGACGCCCGCGACGAGATCGCCGGTCTCTTCGAGCGACTCGAGTACAACCAGGCGATCCGTCGCATCATGGCTCTGGCGGACCTCGCCAATCAGTACATCGACGAGCGCAAGCCCTGGGTCCTGGCCAAGAACCCCGAGACTCGCGACGAGACCCAGAGGGTGTGCACGACCGGTATCAACCTGTTCCGCATCCTGGCGATCTACCTCAAGCCGGTCATTCCCAGCCTGGTAGAGCAAGCGGAGCAGTTCATGGACTGCGAACCGCTCCAGTGGTCGCACGCACCGACACCGCTTCTCGGCACCTCCATCCGCGACTACGAGCCTCTCCTGCAGAGAATCGATCTGACTCTTGCCAAGGCCATGATCGAAGCATCCAAGGACCAGTCCGACGAGGGGCAGTCTGAGGGGGCGCAGGACGGTGCCGACTCAGAGTCAGTCGAACATGCCGAGGCCGCTTTGGAGCTCGAGCCCGAAATCACGATCGACTCGTTCGTCCAGGTGGACCTCCGCGTCGCGCGCATCGTGGTCGCCGAGCCAGTGGAAGGTGCCGACAAACTCCTCAGACTGGAGCTCGACCTCGGCGGCGTCACGCGCCAGGTCTTCGCAGGGATCAAACAGGCCTACGATCCGGGCGACCTCGTCGGCCGACTCACCGTCCTGGTGGCCAACCTCAAGCCTCGCAAGATGCGCTTCGGCGTCTCAGAGGGCATGGTGCTCGCGGCGGGCCCCGGGGGCGAAGACATCTTTCTGCTGTCTCCCGATGACGGCGCAGTACCGGGCCAACGGGTCAAGTAGGAACCTCAGCGACGCCAGCTACGAGAGACCGTACTTGTTGACCTTGTAGCGGATGATGCGTTGGGTCGTCGAGAGCGCTCGGGCTGCCTGAGACATGTTGCCTCGGGCATCCCGAAGCGCCTGGCCGATCAGGCGTCGCTCGTAGTCTTCGACCGCTGCTTTCAGGTCACAGGTCGTCGTCGTATCGGTCGCCTCGGCGGTCTGGAGAGTCGGCGGGAGGTGCTGCGGCTCGATGGCGCCGTCACGGGCTAGCAGAACGGCGCGCTCGATACAGCTCTCCAACTCGCGGACGTTCCCGGGCCAGTGGTAGCTCATGATCATGTCGATCACTGCGCTCGTCAGCTTCGGGGCGCTTCTGCCATTGCGCTCCGCCGAGCGCGCCACAAACGTGTCAGCCAGCACCACGATGTCCGAGCGGCGCTCGCGCAGAGGCGGCACAGTGATCGGATAGACGTTGAGACGGTAGTAGAGATCTCGACGAAACGAGCCCTGTTCGACCATCACCTCGAGGTCGCGATTGGTGGCCGCGATCACGCGCACGTCGAGATCGATCGGAACCACGCCACCAACCCGCTCGAACTGGCGTTCTTGGAGAACTCTCAGCAGCTTCACCTGCAGGCTGAGCGGCACTTCGCCGATCTCGTCCAGGAAGAGCGTTCCGCGCTGAGCGAGCTCGAAACGTCCTGGCCGACTCTCGACCGCACCGGTAAACGCGCCGCGCTCGTGTCCGAACAGTTCGCTCTCGACGATCGATTCCGGCAAGGCGGCGCAGTGGACCTTCACCAGCGGTCCCGAAGCTCTCGCCGAAGCGTAGTGAACCGCGTCCGCAACCAGCTCCTTGCCGGTGCCGGTCTCGCCGAGAATCAGCACCGTGGCGTCGCTCACAGCGACCTGTTCGACCTGCCGCTCGATCTCCGCGACGGCGTCGGAGCGGCCAATCATCTGTCTTCCCCGCCGCTCGCGAAGCTGGGCGCGCAGCCTCAGGTTCTCTTCCTCCAGCTCGCGTCGCTCCTCTTCGAGCGCGCGACGCGCCTTGACCACCTGGCCCAACATCGACGCCACCAGCGACAGGAGCTTCAGATCACGGTCGAGATCGACCGCCTCGTCATAGTCACGATCGACACTGAGAGTCCCGCACACTTCGTTGCTCGCCTTGATCGGCACGCACAGAAACGAGAGGTCCCGCGAACGTCCACGCCCGACGCGATCGAGGAAGATCGGCGACTCCGCAACCTGAGGGATGACCGCCGGCTCTCCCGTCGCGACGACCTCTCCGGTGACACCCTCCCCCAACTCGTAGCGACCACGACGCGCCTGCTGGGCCGTCAAACCCGAGGCGACATCGATGGCGATCTGGCCCGTCGCCCGGTTGTAGAGCGTAATCG
This sequence comes from Thermoanaerobaculia bacterium, assembly GCA_028285365.1. Classification (GTDB taxonomy): domain Bacteria; phylum Acidobacteriota; class Thermoanaerobaculia; order Multivoradales; family Multivoraceae; genus JANQPS01. The sequence continues at coordinate 11,768 of JANQPS010001043.1, forward strand.
TGCCGTGGCGAAAGCCCAGCTGCGAGCTCAAGGCATCGAGGACGTCTGCAAGTGTCGCCTCGAAGTCGGCACCCTCGGCCAGAACCGAGCTGATCTGATGGAGGAGACCGAGCTCGGAGCGGTCACGAGGAGACGACGACTGGGGTTTGGTCTCGAGTCCGGAGAGTGCAGCCTTGCTCGCCATGATTCCTCCAGGCTCAGCGACACGGTGACCCGCAGACCAACCGTCGCCGCTGATGCCTCGACGTTCCACAGAGGCAACGGACGTGCCAGCACCCTTCGGGAAGGAGGCGAGCGAAGAACTTGCGAACCTCTCTGAGAAACGGGCACTCGACGCACGCTACGCCGGCGGATTCAATGTCGCTCGAGCGACACTTTTGTCGGACTCCTGCATCGAATCCGACGTTTTCGGGACTCGTCGACCTGGCGGCGAGTCATGGCTCGGACTCAAGACGAGTAGCGATTCGGATCGATGCCGTAACTCTTGACCTTGTATCCGATGATCCGCGCTGTACTACCCAGCGCCCGGGCTGCCGCCGCAATGTTTCCGCGAGCCGACTTGAGTGCGTCTCGAATCAAGTCACGCTCGTAGGAGTCGACCAGATGCTTGAGGCTCCCAGGTAGCTCCGAGCCCATGGCTTCGGCCGTCTGCAGCGTCGGCGGGAGGTGGTGCGGGTGAATCACTTCCCCCTCGGCAACCAGCGCGGCTCGTTCGATACAGCTTTCCAGCTCTCGAACGTTCCCTGGCCAGTGATACGACATCAGCATGTCGATTGCCGCCGAGGTGAGGCGACGCACGGACTTGCCCCCGGACTGTCCGTACTTGTCGAGGAAGTGATCTGCCAGGAGGGGAACGTCCGACTTGCGCTTGCGCAGCGGCGGCACGTAGATCGGAAAGACGTTGAGTCGGTAGAACAGGTCTTCGCGAAAGCTGCCCTGGTTCACCGACGTGCCGAGATCGCGATTCGTCGCTGCGATCAGGCGAACGTCGACCTTCATCGTCTTGGTCCCACCAACGCGCTCGAACTCGCGTTCCTGCAGCACCCGCAGGAGCTTGATCTGGATCGTCGGCGGGATTTCGCCAATCTCGTCGAGAAACAGCGTGCCACCGTTGGCCAACTCGAAGCGTCCCTTACGATCGGATACCGCTCCCGTGAACGCCCCCCGGTTGTGCCCGAAGAGCTCGCTTTCGATCAGGGTCTCGGGGAGCGCCGCACAGTGAACTCGCACCAGAGGCAAATCTCGGCGAGGGCTGTTGTAGTGGATCGCCTGAGCCACCAGCTCCTTGCCC
>JANQPS010001099.1 GCA_028285365.1 Thermoanaerobaculia bacterium
GATAAACGCGCACTCGCGTGAGGGCGTGTCACATAACGACCCAAATGACTCAAGACGCGCGAGCGTCCGCGAAGCGGCCGAGCCGTTTGGTAGTCTTCAGTCTATCCGCCGTAGGGATAGCCGGCGAGCGCTACCGAGAAGCGACGCGAAGACTTGCGGGAACGGAATGAAGCCTGACGAGGATCCATGCAGCAGCAGCTCGCCGAGCGTATCAGAGGCGAGAGCTTGAGTCAGGCGTTATGCGCTATTCCCCCCACCCACGTCAGACTCTCGCTCCGAGCAGAACCGCCACGAAGATCATGAGCAGACCTCCTACGTACACGACTGGGAACGCCCAACACGCGACCTGTGCGGCGTAGAAGACGGCGCTTCGTCCCCTCCAACCGCCCTCCTTGCTCAGGCGCAGCGCGGCGAAAGGAATGACGGATATGGCCAGTAGGAACGTTAGCGCTGGCAGACTTATAGGAAGCCGCCCCAAGCTCCGCGAAGACGGAGTTCACTCGTTGGCTGAACTGCCTGGTAGACGTTGAGCGCCCAGAACGCGGACATCGCAATGAGAACAAGCCACTCGCGAGTTCTCAGTGTCATGGAGCCGCTTGTCTGGGGGAATGTCGCCTAACGGACCAATGATTCACGACGCGGAGTCAGGCGCAAGCGGAGGGCCTAGTTCGAAGCGGAGTGACTAGCGGCGCTCGACGCAGCGTCCGCGCAGCGGCCGAGCGTCTGGTGACCCGAAGGAGCTGCTAGGTCGCCCGAGTGCCCACCTGATAGCTAAGCGACCTGAAGGGTCGGCGAGATGCGACCTGCATGCCGTGGCATGCGCGGTCGCGCTCGGAACAGAGCGAGAGCGTGAGTCAGGCGTTACGTGACGTGCGCGGAGTCTACGGCCGCCACCTCGCTGTCGAGTACCTGAGTGGCTCTCGGGTACTGGGCCCGGAACGCTCCTGCTTTGGCGGACGTCGCGAGCTCGTGCCAGATGCTCAGGTCCTGGAACGTGCGGATACCGCTCTGAACGTTGTTGAAGAAGTACTCGGCCTGGGCATCATGTTCGACCCAAGCGGCCGCGATCTGGCTAGCTCGAGGATAGCGCCCTTTCGGAATTGTCGGCCGTGTGGCTGTGGCGAGGAGGATATCGAGGTCGTTGACCGGGGACTCGCCTCCACGAGTAGGCCATGGTAGCGTCAGTACGCCATCGGCTCGAAAGGGCGGGGGCTCGGACACCGCATGCGGGAATTCCGGATACTCCTCCTCTCGTACGGCGAGCGCCCACGCGTCCCGTAGGGCGCCCGTTGATTCACTCCGAAACAGAGCGCAAACAGCACCCCATTGTCCACAGAGAGGTCGCCTCGCAGAGCCATTCGGTGATTCAGCCACCCATAGCTGGCGAGCCTCTTCGATCAGGTCGCTGGCGCTCGCCACCGGTCGACGGCAGGGGACCACCAGTGCCCGACCTCCCCGGTAGTCGGGTCGACGGGTGAGCCCTGAGAACACCATCGTGTAGGTGTCCCCACGCTTCTGAGAGCGTCGGCCATAGCGAATGGGCGCGTCGACCGGCACGGCGTTGGGGACGTCCAGTCGATCCCGCCGCCAACGCGCTCGGTGGGGGGTGGGCTCCCAAAAGAGAGAGCCGACTATGAGGACTCCGACGCGCGCGGGAACCGAATCAACCATCGCACCACACTCAGTAGCGACCGATCACGCTGACAACACGATGAAGCGAGGGCATCGCATGCCGAAGCGCATGTCACGTAACGACCCAATGATTCACGACGTGGAGTCAGGCGCAAGCGCGGGTGGCCTGCAGACGACCGAGACTTGGCAGCGACTGACGGAGCGTCCGCGAAGCGGCCGAGCGATTGGTGACCCGAAGGCCAGCTAGGTCGACCGAGCGCCCGTCTGATGGCTGAACCGACCTGAACGGTCTGCGAGCGCCACCGGCGTGTGAAACCAAGCGCGGCTGGCGCTCGGATCGAAGCGAGAGTGTGAATCAGGCGTTACGTGACGCCGGTGGGATCGGCTTCAGAATGGCGCTGGCCTATCCGAAACCAACAACCCAACTAATTCCCGGGGAACACGGTCTCCCACGCCGGCCTGACATCTACCCAAGCAGCGAGAGCGCCCGGCCCCAGTAGGGCGGACGCGCCGAGCGCATCCATCGGGGAAGCCCGAGCTGCACCGTATTCATCTGGAACGAATCCGAGAGCCGTTTCGAGTATCGACTCCGCGCCGCCAGGCATCGCCCAGACATCGCCGCCGACGTCATACTCGAGACGCAGGCCGGGAACGGAGGCGAGGTTCCGTGCCAGCTCGTTTACCCATGGTTGATCGACTACCGAGAGCTCTCTCTCGCCGGTTAGCAGCACCTCCACGCGTAGTCGCTCCCATGGGACACCCACCCTGCATTGTGCCCCGCCCGTGAACGCCGAGCCACCAGGCGTTACGGTGAGGTCGGAGACACAGGCCGAGGCAGGTAGCTGCGAAGTGCTGTCGATGGTGCCACCCAGCACGAGTATCGGACCAGGTGAGGGATCGCCTATCCGCACGTTCCGGAGATCCGTATCCAAGAACGCAACTTCGGCGAACGAGGTTGAGTCAAAGGTGACGTCCGTCAAAAACGTGCGGCGGAAGACAACACTCGACAGGTGGCCGCCCCTGAATCGAACTGAGCTCCACCCCGACCGAAACACCGATGCCATGACCACGGTGCTATCGAGCGTCGCTTGACACAGGCCCGGTCCCACCGTGAAGACGAGAGTGAGGCGGCCATCCACTCCACAAGCTCGCCAGGTGGCGAAGTCGATACTTGTGATTCGAGCAGGAGGCAGCACGAATGCCGGTACTTCAGTTGGGTAATCGGCGGCGGTGGGGTAGTTGGGCTCCGACTCGGCTGCGATACCGCCGGCGATCGCGGCTGCGAGAAACGCGCCACCTGACACGGACTCGTCACTGTCCGCAAGGAGATCGTGTAGAGCGAGCAACGCATTTGGCTCGGCGCTTGCCAGACGTCCGATCTGCCGGACGACGGAGGGATTCGCAATCGTCCAGCGCCCGGTCGATGACAGCACGTCGATTGTGTCTGGGTCAGCCATCACCAACTCACCTGACCCCATCCGAAGAGGGGCCGCAAGCATCTCCCGGAACCGCGTGGTCTGCTCGAAAGCCATCACGCTGCCCTGCCGATCAAAGAGCTGCCCCTGTTGGCGGATGTAGTGAGTCTGGAGTCCCAACACGA
>JANQPS010001100.1 GCA_028285365.1 Thermoanaerobaculia bacterium
GTCTGCACCTCGTGCTCACGCAGGTCCGCCCGCTGCAGGATGGCCCTCAGCTTGCGGATCATCAGGGATCGTCGTTCCGGAACCCGAAAAAAGTTCGTCTGATCCAGCTCCCCTTCCATATGTTGGAAGAGGTTGGCCAAGTCGTCTCCAGACGCTAGCGGCGCCTCTGCCGCCCGTGAGCCCGCGCGCCCCTGCGGCACCAAAGGCTCAGGAGGCTCCATCAGCTGCGGTCGAGATGACCGACCTTTGGGATCGGAATCCGCTCCCACTAGCGAGCTCTCGCTCTGAAACCACGACCAGGAGATCAGAAGACCCGCCTGGGCCAGGTTGAGCGACTGAAATCGGGGGTTGAGCGGGATCTTGAGCGTGCGAGACGCGAACGTCAGATCGTCGTTGTCGAGACCCGTTCGCTCGGGACCGAAGAGAAACCCGACCCCGGAGCCGCGCCGCTGGTGGCGATATCCCTCCGACATGGCCTCGGGAAGCTCGATGCCTCGGTACAACAGGTCACGCTCCCGAGCGCTCGTCGCCACGACGAAGCCGAGGTCACTGATCGCGGCCTCGACGGTCGGGAAGACCCGGGCTCCGTCGACCACGCGAAGTGCTCCTGTGGCCGCTGCCCGGGCCTTGCCGTTGGGCCACCCGTCGCGCGGTGCCACCAGCCGCAAGTCGTCGAGGCCACAGTTCCACATGGCGCGCGCCGAGGCGCCGATGTTCTGGCCGAGCTGAGGACGCACCAGAACGATCGCGGGCGAAGACGAGATCGTCATGGCGACACCCTGCAGGCCGAAATCGGCGCGGAACGGGTTCCTGCGAGCCCAGGGGCATCGGCAACACCCCGCGGTCCGCTACCTGCCGATCTCATGACGAACATCTGCTCCACTCACCTCGTCTGACTCGTTCACCCTACTCCACCCGCTGACGCGTCACTCCACTCGAAGACACGTGTCCGCTGCGACCCGAGCGGCCCGAGACGCCCATCACTGCGTGCTACATTGCCGGCGGGACGTCGCTGCGATCGGGCCCAGACTCTTGGTGTCTTTCGCCTTGACGCAAGCTCGTCCATCGATCGTCACAGACTGGAGGCTCGGCAATGCTCCTCACTACGATCACTCTCATCACGGCTACTTTCATCACGGCTACTCCCATCACGGCCCTCGCAGCACCGCCTGCCGCGTCGATCCCTCCAATGATCTCGCTATCGCCGGCCAACTCGAGCTTCAGCCAGCACGCCGGCTCGCGCGCCTCCGAGCAGACCCGAAGCAAGGTCCCAGGTTCGCGCCTCGCCGAGCAGCTGCGGGTCTACGCCGGTGAGCGTCGCCCTCTACCGCTCGAGCGTGGCGCTCGCATCACCCTCAGCACCAAAGATGCAGATCTCGTCGAGGTCCTGCGCGCCTTCGCACGACTGGCTGGCGTCAACCTGGTGCTCGATCCGAGCGTGCGCGGCAAGGTGACGGTCGAACTGTTCGACGTTCCCTGGGAAGACGCCCTCAAGGTCATTCTCGCCACTCACGGGCTGGGCGCCGAGCTCGACGGACGAGTCTGGCGGGTCGGAACCTAGCCGACAGGCCTGATGCTCGTCAGGCTGCAGGCTTTCGTCGCGTTCTCCTGCCACTCGGCGCGCACCCGTAGAGCACACACGTGACGTCCGCAGAGCCTGCAGCCGATCGCCCCACCCTGAGCGGACGCCTGGACGGCCTGGATCGGGCCGATTCGGACACCGTTCTCGACCTGTTCATCGAGTGGGTCTCGGACTTGGGATTCGAGCTGTTCCCAGCCCAGGAAGAGGCGCTGCTCGAGCTCTTTGCAGAACGGCACGTGATCCTCAACACGCCGACCGGCTCGGGCAAGTCGCTCGTCGCTGCGGGCCTCCACTTCAAGGCTCTGGCGGAAGGCAAGCGCTCCTACTACACGAGCCCGATCAAGGCTCTCGCCAGCGAGAAGTTCTTCGATCTCTGCCGCGACTTCGGACCAGAGAACGTCGGCATGCTGACCGGAGACGCCAGCATCAACCCGGAGGCTCCGCTGATCTGCTGCACGGCCGAGGTGTTGTCGAACCTGGCCATCCGCCGCGGCGACGAACTCGACGCGCATACCGTGATCATGGACGAGTTCCACTACTACTCCGACCCGGAGCGAGGCGTCGCCTGGCAGATTCCGCTGATCACGTTGCCCGATACCCACTTCCTGCTCATGTCCGCGACCCTGGGCAACCCGGCGCCGATCGCGGAGCGACTCGAAGCCTTCAGCGGCCGGTCCGTGGCCACGGTCACGAGCGTGGAGCGCCCGGTGCCACTCGAGTTCGAGTACAGCGAGCGAGTGATCCAGGAGACCATCGAGCGACTCGCTGAAGGGGGTCGAGCACCCGTCTACGTCGTCAACTTCACGCAACGCGAATGCGCTGAGCTGGCGGGCAACCTGACGAGTCTCAAACTCACGGACAAGGCGCACAAGCAGCGGATCGTCCAAGCGATCGGCGACTTCTCCTTCGACACCACGTACGGCAAGGAGATGCGTCGCTTCCTGTCGTTTGGCATCGGCGTTCACCATGCCGGCCTGCTACCGAAGTATCGCCTGCTGGTCGAACAGCTGGCGCAGCAGGGGCTGTTGCGGGTGATCTGCGGCACCGACACTCTCGGCGTAGGAGTCAACATACCGATCCGCACGGTGTTGTTTCGCAAACTCTGCAAGTTCGACGGCAAAGAGATGACCATTCTCTCGGTCCGTGACTTCAAGCAGATTGCCGGCCGGGCTGGACGCAAGGGATTCGACGATGCCGGTACCGTCGTCTGTCAGGCACCCGAACACGTTGTCGAGAACCTGAAGCAGGACCGCAAAGCCAAGGCGAAGAAGGGCGGCAAGAACAAGAAGGCGCCTCGCAAGCAGCCGCCGAAGTTTGGCTACCTGCACTGGGACGAGGCGACGTTCAAGCGGCTCATCGAGCGCCCTCCGGAGACTCTCGTCTCGCGCTTCAGCGTGAGCCACTCCATGTTGCTAGGCCTCATCCAGCGCGATGGCGAGGAGAACGATCCCGGACGAGGCAACTTTGCGTCACTGCGAGAGCTCATCGCCAATTCCCACGAGTCCGCACAGCGCAAGGACGAGCTCATCTCGGAGTCTGCACATCTTATTCGCGCGCTGCATCGAGCCGGCATCGTCAAGATGGTGAGCGACACCGAAGGCGGCTATCGCTGGGTCGTCGTCGACGAAACTCTGCAGATCGACTTTGCTCTGCACCAGAGCCTCTCCCTTTTTCTCGTCGAGACCCTCGAGAGACTGGACCCCGAAGCCGACGACTTCGCAGAGATGGTGCTCAGTCTCGCGGAGTCGATCCTGGAGGACCCGACGCTGATCCTCCGTCGCCAGATCGACAAGGCCAAAGACGATCTGATTGCGCGGCTGAAGGCCGAAGGCGTCGACTACGACGAGCGCATGGCCCGCCTGGAGGACGTCACCCATCCCAAGCCGAACGCCGATCAGATCTACGCACGTTTCAACGAGTTTCGAGAGCGCAATCCGTGGGCGTTTCGAGACAGCGTCAAACCCAAGGGCATCGGATCCGAGATCTGGGAGACCTACGCTGACTTCAACGACTACGTCAGGAGTTACGGCATCCAGCGCAGCGAGGGCCTCCTGCTCCGCTACCTCAGCCAGTTGTTCAAGGTGCTCAGCCAAACCGTTCCGGTCGACGTCAAGACCGAAGGCGTCTGGGAGATGCTGGGCTTCTTTCGCGCACTGCTCTCCCGAGTGGACAACAGTCTGATCAACGAGTGGGAGGCGATGCTGCATCCCGAGACCGGCACGCGCCGGATCGCCGGTACCGAGCGTGGCGAGCATGCGCTCGAAGACTTCGAGCTCTTGCGCAGCCCCAAGGCTTTTCGCGCCCGCGTCCGAGCCGAGCTCCACCAACTCGTCAGGGCTCTCTCGAGACGTGACTATGAGGAGGCGACCCTGTGCGTCTGGCGACCTGAGGGTCGAACCGAGGACCAAGAGGCCGTCGAAGATCACGACACCGTCTGGACAGCGGAACGATTCGAGACTGCGCTCGAGCGCTTCTACGAGCAGTACGAAGAGCTCGTCTTCGATCCCCAGGCCCGGTTGGCTCACCACACCCACATCGACGAACGAGGTTCTGGGCGTTTCGAGATCAGCCACACGCTGCTCGACTCCGAAGGAGACAACTTCTGGCATCTCGAGGCGGTCGTCGTCCTCGACCTGGGCGCCACGGCGGCCACAGCGGCCGAGCTCGGTCTCGATCGCCCCCTTCTGCGCCTCCGAGCCATTTCTGACTGAGCGCTCCTCCGGACGCGAATTGCGGCATTCCACACCCTGTCAGCCGGCTGGTGGATTGCTAGACTCTCGCTCGCGCCAAGTTGCGCTTCACCAATACCGTGGGAGCTCAGTGAGCCATGACCGATTTTCTCGACGAGCGGCGCAACGCCCTCGAAGAAACCTTCTTCGCCAAGAAGGACCGTGAACTGATCGAGCGGCTCAAAGCCGCCAAAGAAGAGTCCGCGACCAAGGCTGAGCTGGCCGAGCTGTCAGGCATCTCGGACGACGAGGTTCTGAACTCGCTCGTGAGCCAGGGAATCTCTGCGAGCACCATGGCGGCTCTCGCACTCGTGCCTCTCGTGGAGATGGCATGGGCCGATCAGGTGGTTCAGGATCGCGAGCGTCAAGCCATCCAAGAGGCAGCCACCAAGTCGGGGATCGTCGCCGGGAGTGCGGCCGCCCAGCTGCTCGAGCACTGGCTCAACGAACGCCCGAAAGCCGAGCTCCTCGAGACCTGGAAGCTCTACGTCAAGGAGCTCGTGGGATCGCTGCCGGCCGGTTCCGCGGCCGCGCTCAAATCCGAGGTCCTCGGGCGCGCCGAGGAGGTGGCCAAGGCGGCAGGAGGCATTCTCGGCGTCGGACGCTTCTCGAGCGAAGAGCACGAGAAGTTCGAAGAGCTGGATACTGCTTTCAACTCCGATTGACCCGGTGCTCGCCACACTCGTGGTGAGCTGACGGCTCGACTTTGCAGTTCGCCCTACTGGTCGAGACCGCTCGCAAGGTAGCGAGCCGAGGCGCGCGCAAGTCCAAGCAGGAGGCTCTTGCCAACCTGCTCCGGTCGACGCCGGAGGAGCTGATCCGCCCGGCAGTTGCGATGCTCTCTGGTGAACTGCCGACCGGACGACTCGGCATCGGCTATGCGGGCGTGCGTAACGCCAGCGCCGCAATCGCATCGCAAGACCAGGAACAGTCTGATGGTCGTGACGCCGCCGAGCAGTCCGAGTTGAGCGTCTCGGACGTCCTCGAGCGCCTCGCGGCCATCGCCTCGACGAGCGGGCGCGGTTCGAAGGCGATCAAGAACGAGCTCCTGGTCGCACTGCTGTCGAGTGCCAGCGCTGACGAGCGTGACTTTCTCTGTCGCCTGCTGCTCGGCGAGCTCCGACAGGGGGCGCTTGCCGGAGTCATGGTCGAGGCACTGGGCCAGGCGGCTGATGTGAGTCGTGCCAACGTTCGCCGCGCGGTGATGCTCTCCGGAGATCTGCCGGCGGTGGCGGAGGCTGCCTTTGGCGGAGGCGATCTTGCGCTCCGCGGCTTTCGCCTCGAGATCTTTCGACCGCTCCAACCAATGCTCGCGTCACCGGTCGAGGACCTCACGGCAGCCGAGGCGAGGTGCGTGACGACCGCCACGTCTCTCGACCGAAAGAACCTGGTCGAGGACGAGGCCGACGCGACACAGATCTGGAAGCGTGTCTCGCTCGAGCCCAAGATCGACGGTGCCCGGGTTCAGGTCCACCGACAGGGCGATCAGGTACGCGTGTACTCGAGACAGCTGAACGACGTATCAAGGTCGGTTCCCGAGGTCGTCGAGCTCGCCCTCTCCTGGGACTGCGAAGCGGCCGTCGTCGACGGCGAGTGTTACGCGGTCACCGACGGCGGCACGATCAGGCCTTTCCAGGAGACGATGCGGCGCTTCGGCCGCAAACAGAACGTCAAACAGCTACGAGAACAGCTCCCGCTCCACTCTCGCTTCTTCGATTGCCTGTATCGAGACGATCACGATCTCGTCGACTCTCCGTACGCCGAACGACGAGCGACTCTGGAGGACCTCGTCGGGGAAGCCGCGATTCCCCGTCTCCTCGTCGGGTCGCTGGCCGAGGCCGAGTCTTGCCTCGAGCTGGCTCTGGAGCAGGGGCACGAAGGACTCATGGCGAAGATGAACGAGAGCTCCTACGAGGCTGGCAGCCGCGGCTTTGCATGGCTCAAGGTCAAACCCGCCCACACCCTCGACCTCGTCGTCTTGGCGGCCGAGTGGGGAAGCGGGAGACGCGAGGGGTGGCTCAGCAACCTCCACCTGGGGGCACGCGACGACAAGACGGGCGAGCTCGTCATGCTCGGCAAGACCTTCAAAGGGCTCACGGACGAGACTCTGACCTGGCAGACCGAGAAGCTTCTCGCTCTCGAGACCAGCAGGACGCAGTGGGTCGTGCACGTCGAGCCCCGCCTGGTCGTCGAGATCGCCTTCAACAACATCCAGGCGAGCCCTCACTACCCCGCCGGCATGGCGCTGCGATTCGCCCGCGTCAAGCGTTACCGCAAGGACAAAGACCCGAGCTCCGCGAGCACTCTCGACGAGGTGCGAGCACACTTCGAGCGGGATCACGGTGCCGGCTAGACCCGTCTCGCTGGGCTCTGGAACGCGCCGAGGGCCGATTGTCGACCGAATCGAGATAGCGCTGTTTCAAATCGACGCGCGAGTTCGGGCTAGCTGTTCTCGAGGCTCCAAGACTTGCCAATCGACACCGATTTCTATCGTCCTGCGGACCATCCGACTTCCACTGTCCCACTCGCTCTCGACCCTTCGACAGAAACTGTCAACGGACTGAAGCACTTAGCGGCAGCAAAGGACCTGGCGCCAGCGTCGCGTTGCTGCCAAAACGCCCGCCAGACCGAGATTTGTCGCCTCTCTGAGGCTCCGGACGGCACGTTGGCAAGGTCCTCGCACTAAAGATTGCCGGTTCGACAAAGGGGGGTCGGACCAACTTCTCATGCGGTCGGTTGACCGAGTTTCGAGGGGTCCTTTCAGGACAACCCGGGGCCCGCGCAGGGACTGCCGGACCTCGAGTCCCATACCAGGAGGGTTCTCCGCACAGGACCCTCCTTTTTCTTTGCCTGCAATGAGGTCGTGAGACCTCTCCAAGATACTGCTCCAAGATACTGCCTGGATCGTTGGCTGTTGCCTTCAGATCCTCGGCTACTGACTTGGATACTGCCGCCGTTCGGTCCAGCGTCGCTTTGACTGGAGCGAACCCGAGCAGTCCCTCACCGTCGCGCTGCCTCTCGCAGCGTGACGAGGCGCGTTCTCTCGCCTGGTCAACAACCCACTTGACGAAATTTTTGAGTACACTAAAATCCCTTTGGGGATCAGCAAAACACCCTCGCCCCCAGACAATGATCACCCGCCTCCAATGACCACCCGCCCCTGCGGCACGAGGAGAGAACGTGACGGATCCGGTCTTGACCCTGCTTGTTGGCCTGGCGGTCGTGCTCGGTTCAACTCTCCTACTCTGGCCCGACCGGGGTCTCATGTGGCGGCTGATCCGCATGCATCGAGCCACCGAGCGAGTCCAGATCGAAGACGCGCTCAAACACCTGTTCGACTGCGAGTACCAGGGACACCGAGGCACGCTGGCCAGCACCGCC
>JANQPS010001122.1 GCA_028285365.1 Thermoanaerobaculia bacterium
CGAAGCTCGTCTGGCCGGACTCCAGGCGCAGGGTCAGGACCTGCTCGGGGACACGACGGCTCAGCTGGCCGATGTCGCGAGCCCCGGAACCGGGACGGCACCCTGCATCCCGTCGAGCATCGTCCTCTGCTTGCGCGACAACCGGTTCGAGGTCACCGTGACCTACCGAGACTTCTCGAACAACACCGGCGACGGCGAAACCGTCACGTTTGCGGACATCGGCGACTCGGGTCTCTTCTACTTCTTCTCCGAAACCAACCTCGAGCTGCTGGTCAAGGCACTCGACGGTTGTGGCATCAACGGGAACTTCTGGATCTTCTTTGCTGCGACCACGGACATCGAGTTCACCTTGACGGTGAGAGACACGGCGAGCGGCCAGACCAAGACGTACCAGAACCTGCTTGGGATTCCTGCTGACGCGGTCACCGACACGACCGCGTTCGCCACCTGTACGGTCTGAGGACCGTTGGGACGATCAATCGAAAGCGGGTCCTGTGGGGCGTGACCGATGCGCCGCACGGGACCCGTCGATCGGGCCTCAGACGGCGTAGCGATCCTGGTTGGCCCCGGGCGCTACCCGCTTCAGGTTGCCCGAGACCTCGGCTTCGGCGTCGCGCATCGCCCAGAAGAGCCCACCGAGCAGACTCTGTCTCATCAGCTCGCTCGACCAGGCCTGCTCGGTAGCTCCAAACGAGCTGTAGAAGACTCTTCCTTTGCCGTGGTAGCGCGCCCACGATACCGGGTAGGGCGGTCGCCGATAGCGCTCTCCCTCGAGCCGCTCGGTCTCCAGTACGGTGACGACGTGGAGATCCGATCTGAAGTTCTTGAGGGCCGGCCAACGATCCACGACTTCGAGCGAGTCGCGCATTCGCGCCGCACCGGGAAACGACGGATCCACCAGTCGAACCCGGCCTGTTTGTGAGGGCCCGACGTCGACCAACTCGCCGCCGAGCACCGAGACGAACGCGTGAATTCGTCGTTCGTTGAGATGCTGGCTCTCGTGACGTGGACCGGCGCTTCGCGACCAACCCGCCGCACCGTGGCACGCCAGCAACGGGCGTCCCCGGCGTTTGACCTGTCGAGCGACCGCCGTCATGGCATCGTCGAGTTGAGCCGAAGCCGAAGACGGCTCTGACGACCCGACCAGAACATAGCCGTCGAACTCTCCGATCGAGCGCGTCGATACGACCTCTCTGCGCTCGGTGGCAATCCGAAATCCGTAGCGGTTGGCCCAACGCGTGAAGGTCTCGCCTGCCAGACTCGCCAGCGGCCGGCTCTCAGGCAGCATCACCAGGAATCGAGGCTGCGCGCTCAGAATCGGCGAGTGCGACGCGAGCAGTCCAAGCCCCAGCGTCGCACCGCGCTCGATCAGAGACCTGCGCGTCGGCTGACCCGCTGGACAGAGGAGCCGACTCCCGTCACGATGCGCTTTCATGGCTCGAACGCTCCCGCCACGTCTAATCTCCGTCTGGTGTGGCGGTGGTCCCGACCCTCGACCGCCAATCCTCTACTGCTGGTGCTGCGGGTCCTGCTCGCCTCGTCGCGGCAATCGGACGTTAGCTTACAGGTTCTTGCGCACGACCGATCTCGGCGTGAACTCGGCGTGAAGCTGTAACCAAGCGGCGCCTCGGCTGTCTATATTGATCGAACGAGGCCCCCGAGCACGCCTCAGCTCTCTGCCTACTACAGGCACTCGCCAACCTCCCAGTCAGCACCAGTCTTCTCCTCGACTCGAAGCCACCCGGCACGTCGCTCCCACGCGGCGTCCCAAACTCCACTCACGAACCCCATGACGAGCGACAGCCCCGCCGCACGACGAGAGGAACAGGTCTCGTGAGTTTCTGGCAGGCCGCGTATAGAAATCACGGCTCGGCAGTGCTGGGCTACCTGACGAGCCGCCTGGGACGAGAGGATGCCGAGGACGTCCTCCAGGAGACCTTCGTCCGAGCGATCAAGGCCAGCGACACCTCGAGTGAGCCGACCCGGCTCCGCCCCTACCTCTTGACCATCGCGCACAACCTCATGGTCAACACCTACCGCAAGAAACGACCCGTGTCGTTCAGCGAAACCGGAGCTCCGGACGCCTTTGAAGAGAGGCCCGGATTCGAGACGTCTCCTCTCGAGTCGGCCAACCTCCACCAGCTCGAGCAACGCGTCGAGAGCTGCCTCGACGACATGACTCCAGACCAGCGACTGGCGTTCGAACTCGCCGTTCTCGGCGGAGCGCCCTACAAGGACATCGCGCGCAAGACGGGCTGGACCCTCTCCAAGGTCAAGGTCACGGTCTATCGCTCACGCCAACGCGCAATCGACGGCCTTCGCGACTTCGTCGATCCGCTCGCCGGCGAGGCAACGACCGCCTCTTCACCCGGATCGGCCCCATCCCGGCGCGACGAGACCACTGCAGAAGGGCTCGAGAGCGCTTCGGTCTGACGACCCGCCCACTTCCCTCGCAACACCATCCACGCCACCCCCTCGAGACACGAGTCAGGGCACCGAGACTGCACCTCACACCGGAACGGACACCCAATCGATGAACGAGCAGGAAACGCGTCCCACAAAGTCCGCAACTGACGACCGCACTCCAGCTGGAGAGCCCGTGCCCCCCGAGGTCGGCGTCTCCGAGCTGTTGGATGGAGAGATCGAAGTCGATCGGCTCTTCGAGGTGATCGACACCATCGCTCTCGACCCGGGCAGCCGGCAGTTCTACCTGGAGTCCCGTGCGCTGTCCGGGTTGACAGCTGCGGTCGAGCCGACTCCTCATTCCGAGCCGCCCAGGGAGATCTGGGACCTCGTTGCCGAACGTTGCGACGAGTCTGCCGATGGTTCCTGGCAGGGCGTCAAGCGCAAGCTCAGCACGGGCCCACTCCAGGTAGCTACAGCCAAGGCCCCGAAAGCTCGCAAACTTCGCGAGCGCCAACACTCGGCGTTTGGTCTGGGCGCCCCCACCCTCGCGACCGCTGCTGCTGTGGTGACTCTCGTGTTTCTGGCCCTGATCTGGGGCCGCAACTCGTTGGCGCCCCAGCGAACCAGCGACTCTGTGGGCGAGCTCGCTCAGATCGCCGTGGGCACGTCCGACATGACTGAGAACCGCTTCATCGATCTGGCGACCGAGATCCTGCAGGCGGATCGGCGGTATCGACTGGAGCTCACCAAGCTCTTGAGCGAGGTCGAGCGCAGTCTGGTGACCGACGAGACGTCCTTCGAGCAAACGTCGACCTCGGACTACTCCGATCCCGAGAGCCTGGGCCTCGAGCCTGCTGGCAGCGGTGGACTTTCGGTCAGGACCTGGTAGTCCAACGCCTTTCAACCAACTGGCGCCGCCCGCATCGCCTGGAATTCCATAGCCCCCATTCCTTCGAACGACACAACGGGACCTCGTGTCCCTTTCCGAGAACTCGGAGATAGCCAATGAAGTCCACAACCTCATCGCCCGCCTTTCCGATCGCTTCCAAGGGAAGCCCAGGAATGGGTCTCGCCCTGACGGCTGCGCTACTGCTCGCAGCGAGTTTTCCGACTCAGGGATTCGGCGAAGATTCCGCCGGCTACATCTATGGCACTGTCGACACCGAGAAAGGTCGCTCGTACACGGGCATCATCCGCTGGGATGACGAAGAGGCCTACTGGAGCGATCACTTCAACGGCACCAAGACCGAGCTGCCGCACCTCGAGGAGTACGGCAAGGGGCGCAAAGCCAAAGAGTTCGAGGTTTTCGGCAAGAAGATCAACGTGAGCTGGGGCAGCACCGACAGCGGTCGTCAGTTCGTGGTCTATTTCGGCGACATCCGGACCATCGAGATCGAAGGTCACGACGAAGCGACGATCACGATGAAAGACGGAACCCAGATGCTCATCGAGTCTGCGGGTAACGACATGGAGGCCGACCTGTTCATTCAGGACGACTCTCTAGGAGAGGTCGAGATCCCGTGGAAGAGCATCGAGAAGATCTCGTTCAGGGCAGCCCCCGAGAGTCATCGCGCCGAGACGACGCGGCTGATCGGCACGGTGAACACGGAGAACGGACAGTTCCGTGGTCCCGTACAGTGGGATCGTCAGGAGTGCGTTTCGACCGACGAGCTCGACGGAGAGGAAGACGGAGTCAAACACTCCATCCGCATGGGCAAGATCGCCTCGATCGAGCGTGAGGGGAAGAAGGCCTCCAACGTGACCCTGCGCGACGGCCGTAGGCTGGTTCTCGAAGGCACCAACGATGTCGACGACGACAATCGCGGCATCC
>JANQPS010001129.1 GCA_028285365.1 Thermoanaerobaculia bacterium
GGCCGGGCCTCAGGAGCTCGACGTCGATCGCACCGTCCAGGGGCGCTCCTGGCGGGGTTCTCACGACGACGTGGTACTGCGTTCGGAGGATTTCCTCGATCCTGCGATAGATGCTCTCGAGATCCCCAGGTCCCGACGCGCGGAACAGTTGACCGCCAGAGATTCGCGCCAACTGTCCGAGGTCGTCGAGCGTGTCGTCCGAGAACCGACCCAGCGCGATCGGAAACACGAGAACACCAGAACGCCGCGCCGCCTCCAGGACGCTGTCGATCGCGAAGTCGCTCTCGGTATCGGCGCCGTCGCTGAGGACGACCAGGGCCCGGCGCGACTCGAGCCCCGAAAAGGTATGCAGGGCCAGATAGATGCCGTCGTAGAGACGAGTCGAGCCGCGCGCTCGCAGGCTACGCAGTGCATCAGCCAGGACTCGCGGTTCGCTGGAGAAGCCGACTCGCCGGCGCAGATCGTGGTTGAAGGTCAACAAACTGGCGAGGTCCTGTTCTTCGAGCACGTTCGCGAAGAATTCCTGGGCGCTCGACGCAGCGGTGCGCAGTCCGCGTCCCATGGAGCTCGACGTATCCATCAACAGGGCGACGTTGAGCGGCAAGACACTGACCTTCCCGAAGCGCTCCAGGCTGGCCTGCTCACCCTCCATGAGGACTCGCAGATCGGCGCTGTCGAGATCGATGACCGGGCGTCCACCAGCGTCGAAGACCGAAACGAAGAGCTCGACGAGTGAGACGTCGAGCGACTCGGGAGCATCATCGGAGAGGAACAAGACGGCCTCGGCCTCCTCTCCGCTCTCGAGCTCTGCCAAAGCTCGCACGAACGTCAGCGGAGCATGAGGTGGCGCCGGCACGGGACAGCGCATCGAGCTCGATGTGGAGGTGCGCAGGGTGCGCCCGCGTAGCGTGCACGTCAGCGAGCTCAAGGTCTCGTCCTCAGGCACGGTCACGGCCACGTCGACGTGCTCGTCACCTCTCATCTCCAGGGTCACTCTGAGCGGGGACGGATCGCGTCTGAGCCAACGCGCGTCCCGTGCCATCTCGTCACCAGCCGAGTCCAGGACCACGGCTTCGACGCGGTGCCTCAGCGCCGGCAGCTCGACTCTCACCTGGTAGGGCGCGGTCTCGTCAACGGCAATCTCTTCACCGTCTCGGAGGAACACGACGGAGCCGATCGGTCCTCCAGTCGTCACGGCTTCGACGGCAACCGGTCCCGAGCCGCGCTGGGAGCCGGGAGCTCGAAGCTCCACGCTGACGAGGGCGCGCAGGTGCACCACCTCGTCTCGGGTCAGTCGAACGAAGCCGCCCCGAAAACCGGTGGGTTCCGGTGCTGGAGTCTCACGCCGCGGTACCGAGACCACTCGGTTCTCGCGCAGCAGCGCCAGCCCTCGCGAATCCACCACCCGCAGCCGGAGCTCGTGTTCTCCGGGTGACAGCTTGCGA
Organism: Thermoanaerobaculia bacterium; assembly: GCA_028285365.1. Taxonomy (GTDB): domain Bacteria; phylum Acidobacteriota; class Thermoanaerobaculia; order Multivoradales; family Multivoraceae; genus JANQPS01. The sequence continues at coordinate 1,446 of JANQPS010001129.1, forward strand.
TAGAACTTCAGAGAGACGAGGCCACCCGCGGGAGGAGAGCCCGCGACGTGATGAGTCACCGTGAAGGCATCGACGAGCCGACCACCTCGATAGACGTCGCCGACGATCTCGACCCGGTCGAGCAGCAGGCTCCCCTGGGTCGCGAGTCGGTCGTGCTCGACTAGCAGTTCACCCTCGAGCACGGTCTTGTCGAAGTATCCGCCCGGGTAGCTCACGCCGAGCGAGCTCGGCCAGACGATCGCCCGTCTCCGCACGTCACCGTCAAAGCTCCTCAGCCATGAGAGATCAGGGCGAGGCCAGCCGGAGTCTTCGATCAGCTCGGACCACTCGAGGGCCTCACTCAAGCCAGAGCTGAGACGCGAAGCTTCCGCGCCACTCAGACACCCAAGCCGACGGGCACTCTCGACCAGGTTGACGCCCCGGCGGGCTGTTTCAGCCCCGAACAGGAGACGATCGGTTCGCTCGTTGCGCGAGAACAGCCGGGCGGTCCGTGGGTCGAAGTTGCTCTCCTGTACGAAGACGACAAAAAAGCGACCACCTTCCCGACCCGTCTGCCTCTTCACGTTCCAGGACGAGTACGTCCAGATCTCCAGTCGACGAAGCGCGCTCCGACAGCTGGGAAACGTCTCCATGCGATCGGGCAGTCCCCACAGCAGGGCTACACGCTCGCGCTCGCGCGAACGACTTTGAATCTCCCGAACGAGCAGCTGATTGCCGCGAAAGCGCCGGAGCGCCTCCTCGCCACGTGCTTCCCAGAAGGCCGTCATGAAGCGCTCACGCTCGGTGTCGTTCACGAGACGCCTGAATGCAAGTGCCTCTTCGGGTTCGGCGATCGCCTCGACCGAGTCGAGCCAGTCGTCGTAGAAGCTCCCCAGACGCGAGGTGGGCCGGTTCGCCGCCCATCCGGTTTGCGCACACCAGACGGCCGCCAGAGCGACAACCAGTGCAGCTCTGAGATGGAACCCGCTACGTCGGCTATCCGACACGATACGACCTCTGCACTTTCGGGAGACTCATACCAAGACGACCGCTATTCGAGGCGGGCTGGTGCGCCCGCTGACACGCCTCTCGTCAACACGAGCATCTCAGCACGTGTTCCCGAGACTGACAGTACGCACCTGCCACCCGAACGGGATCGATCGCACAGCCGGGCACCTGGAGCTCGTAATCGCCCGAACTCGCGTCCAGGCGGCGTACCGTCAGGGCCGATCTGTGGAGGCGACGGCTGTTCGACCTGGCGTCGAGCCGGCCTCTACCGGAGCACCGTGGGCACGTTTGGCTGAGCAAATCGCCTCCATGCGCTCGATCACGAGCTCGACATTGCGCCGCCAGGTCAGCCCGCGTGATCGAATCGTGGCTCGACCGGCCGCGCCCAGCTCTTGTCGCTTTCCTGGCGAAAGAGCCAACTCCTTCAGGGCCCGACCTAGAGACTCGGCGCTTCCGGCTTCGAAAAGCAGACCTTCGCGCCCGTCGTCGACGATCTCGCGGATGTTCGGCTGGTCGGGCGCCACGATCGGCAATCCCGCTGCCATGTACTCCTGCATCTTGAGCGGCGCCGCGTAGGGCGGAATACCACTCAACAGTCCGACGTCGAACGCCCCCAGTACGTCGGCCACCTCGCCATGTGCGACGGCTTCGGCAAAGTGAACTCGGCCCTCGAGACCCTGAGTCTGAACGAGTCTCTTGAGATGAGCAGTCTCTGGCCCCAAACCGACGATCACTAGAGAAACCGTGTCGAGCCCGGAATCGAGGAGAGCGTGCAGCGCAACGTCGAGCCGATGCCAGGACCTCGGGAAACCGATGAATCCCACCAGGCACCGGGACGATCTGACCGGTTCCGGGACGCCGAGCTTCTCGAGCACTTCGGCCCGGTCTGCAGTCTCACGCTCGCTCAAAACCTCTTCGCTGACGCCGTTGGGCGTGATCAGCAACCGAGAGCGTTCGACGCCTCGGTCGACCACCAGATCACCAAGGGCCTCGCTGACCGTGCAGACGAGGTCGGCCGTGCTCAGAACAGTCCGTTCGATTCGGCGGGCGATTCCCTTGAGCATCAGGCCTCGATGCTGCTCGATCTCTTCGATCACGGGAGAGTTCACCTCGACGACGTACGGAAGCCCCAGTCGACGAGCCGCCAGTGCACCGCCGACATTGCCGAAAGCGTAGCGCTCGTAGAGAAACTCGGGTCTGAAGCTCCGTGCTGCAGACAACACCGCGCGCCTGGACCACCATGAGTACGAGTACTCGGCGATCTCGAGACCCGGTCGCGGAAGACGGGTCACCCACGACCAGGAGCGCTTCGATCCCGACGCCGGTGCACCCACCGGCTGCAGCGCGACTTCCTGCAGCTCATGTCCGGCTTCGACGAACGCCCGCCGCAAGGCGCGAACGTGAACCGACTGTCCATCACGACGTCGGGTTCGGTGGTGATAGAGAAAACGCATTCGACCGCTTACTGGCGAGAGCGCCCTCAGCGAGTCGATGCAAGCTCGGTCGACACCCCCCCTTCAACTCGAAGCCCGCTCTCCAGAAGAGGGAGGATATCAGGAGGCGAAACGCCAGTGGCCTCGTTCGAGACGCGCGAGGGCGCTCGGCTCAGACCCGCGCGAGAGGCATCAGCCCTCATCGTTCTCGTCCGAGATCGTGTCGACCCAGGCGTCACACACGTCCCAGACGTGATCGAGTCCCTCGTCCAGAGCCTCTTCAGAGAAGCGGTCGATCTCGTCGGTCGGAATCCCGGCCCGGCGCAGCTCATGCCGCACGGCTGCCACCGCCGCCAAGCGGCTCTGAGATCGCAGTTGGACGCGAACTTGGGGGTAGCGGATGTGGCGCATGATCAAGCGAAGGGGGCTCGACGCGGTCTTCTGACGAGGATCCACTCGGAAAGGGACTGGCCTGTGAACTGGCTCGTGACCTCTGAAGACTTCCAGCGTACCTTCGAATTATGCAAGCTTTCTGCCGTTTGAGACACCCGCGTGTGCGAGATCGAATCCAACAAACCGTGGCCGAACGCCCCGAGGCGCGGGATCAGCTACCGGGCACCGACAACTCTTCTCCAACTCCCGACTGGCAGCAATTCTTCCCGGAATCTCTGCCGGTCGATCCATCTCAGGGTGCGTCGAGCCCTCGATTCCACGACACGCTGACACTCGATCGCCAGCCGGATCTCTAGCAACTGAAGCGCGTTCGCAATAGCCGCCAGGCCGAGACCTGACCTCGCAAGCGCCACAATTCCAGGCCGTTTTGACACCTGACGCGGCCAAGAGGGCACCTCTCCGGTAGCCGCCTCGGCCGCTCCGCCGCCGCGCAAGGAGCCGGAAGCTCTCTCGAGCTGAACACCCGGCGCCCCTCTCGCCGTATTGTAGAGACGATGCTGATCGGCGGAACGGTATTGATCGCGCGCGCAGCGTTGAGCGCCATGCTGCTGTCAGCGCTTGCGCTCAACGAGCCGAGCACCCCCAGGCTCGACCCGGTGAGTCTCGAGCGCGGCGTGACGCTGCTCGACGGATGGTCGGCACGGGACCACGACGAAGCGACCCCACCAGGACCGGCGAGCTCAGTTGGTCCGGGACCCAGCATCGACTCGCTGGGTGACACGGATCGCCTCCAGTGGTTCGGTGAGACCCGCTGGTACACCCGAGAGCTGACGATTCCGGCTGCTGTCAGAGGCCTCGACGTCGCCGCTCTCCTCGAACTGCGAGGCACAGCCCAGGTTTTCGTCGACGGCAAACTCGCTGCCAATCTCGGTTCGATGGTCCACCCCGAGACGGGTGAGCCACTCGACTTCGGCAGTCGGAACTTCTCGCTGCGCCTTCCGGAGAAGCCACGAGCTCTCCTGGCCATTCGCTACGACGATCGCGTCTACCGCGGGTTCGATTGGATGGAGCCGAGCGCCGGTTTTCGGCTGACACTCGGAACCCCTGAAGCCATCGAGCGACTGGTCATGAGCTCGCTGCGCAGCAGCGCGGGGCAGCAGATGTTCTTCCTCGGAGCGTTCGGTGGCCAGGCCCTCCTCCACCTCCTCCTCTTCCTTTTCGCGCGCAACATCACCTCCAACGGCTACTTCTCGCTGTCGACGGCGTTCTCGGCAGCGCTGGTCGGCCTGCACTTCCAGAGGATCCTCTCTGAGGACCCGGACACCCTGGGCCTGATCACCCGACTCTGGAATCCGGTGTTGATCGCCACCATGGTGCTGCTCTTGAGATTCGTCGAAGACGTCTTCGAGCACCGCCAGCGCAAGCGCTTCCTGTTCGTCGCGAGCCTCGGCGTCGCCCTGATCATCTACGTCGTGATTCGTCCAGGCACCGAGGCGTTTACCGAGCTGTGGTGGTTCCACCTGCTGACCCTCGGCATGTGCGTGCACGCCACCCTCTCCGCCATCCGTCGCGGCTGGTCCGGAGCCTGGATCATCGGCTTGGGCTTGTTGGGTCTTGCCGGCGGGCTGGTCTGGCAGTGGCTGCTGGTCGTCGGGGCGCTCGAAGCTCCATTCAGGACGTTTCCGATCGCCTACTACGGAGTTGGCGCTCTGCTCTTCTCGGTCTCGACCTATCTCGCGTTCCAGTTCGCGCGCCTCGGGCGTGCCATGCGCGAGCGACTCCAGGAAGTCGAGAGGCTGTCGCGTCAGAACCTCGAGAACGAGCGCTCGGCCCGTCAGCAGGCCATCGAGCGCGCTCTCCTAGAAGCCGACAACGAGCGCAAGACCGCCGAACTGGAGTCAGCGCGAGAGCTCCAGCTTTCGCTCTTGCCCAAGTCGTTGCCTTCACTCGATCACCTCGAGATTGCTGCAGCCATTCAAACTGCCACCGAGGTCGGGGGTGACTACTACGACTTTCAGGTTTCCGGCCGAGGTGTCCTGACCTGCGCCATCGGCGACGCCGCAGGCCACGGAGCCCGTGCCGGAGCTCTTGTCTCGCTGATGAAAGGGATGTTTGCCGAGTTCTCGAGCAACGACGATCTCCCGAGCTTCCTCGAGGGATCCAACGAGGTCGTGCGCAGCATGGACGTCGCCGCGCTGCGGGTGTCGATGGCCCTACTTCAGCTGCGCTACAACCGTCTGCTCTACGCGGCAGCCGGCATGCCCCCCGCCTGGATTCACCGTGGCGACGAAGTCGAGGAGCTGCTCGTCGCGGGCATCCCGCTAGGGGGGATGGACCGCACCGAATATCGGCGCCAAGAGGTCAGAATCGCCAAGGGAGACACCATTTTGCTCATGTCGGACGGTCTCCCCGAGCTTCCCAACGAAGACGGTGAGCCGCTCGGCTACGAACGCCTCCAGGACAAGTTCCTGGAACTTGGCCGCCTCCCTCTACAGGAGATGCTCGATCAGCTCAATGGGCTCGCCCTAGAATGGGGATCAGGCACCGCGCTCGCAGATGACGTCACGTTGGTGGCCATCCGGGTCATCGATGATCCGCCACGCCCCAGGCGCAGAGTGCGTTTCGGTATGTAAGGCAACCGCTTGGGCTGCTCGCCGCGACTAGACCCTCTGTCATGCTGACGGAATGCCGAGAGGGATCGTCCGGCCGCCATGGAGGAAGTACCTCGGCCGTGTTGCGACGAACTGCGATCACATGACCGTCGTTGCGACCCTGGGGCTCTCGCCCACCGGGTCAACCGCAGCCTGACAAGCGATCTTGCCTGCCGATCTTGCCAGCCACCCTTCTCCGCCTGAGACCTAGTCGGCCTCGAGGCGGTAGCCCACGCCGCGAACCGTCACGATCCACTCGGGGTGCTCGGGGTCTCGCTCGAGGAGCTTGCGCAGGCGTACGATGAAGTTGTCGATGGTGCGAGACGAGGGGTAGGCGTCGAGCCCCCAGACCCGATCGAGAATCTCATCGCGAGAAACGACTTCGCCCCGCCGCAGCGCGAGGACCTTGAGGATCAGGGCTTCCTTGCGAGAGAGTTCGACTGGCTGACCGTTCCAGCTGGTCCCACGAAACGAGCGAAAGTCGATGGTGTTGCCGGCGAAGGTCACGCGCTCCACCTCACCTGACTCACGCTGGACGCGTCTCAGGATCGCTCCGACGCGCAACAGCAGCTCTTCGAGATGAAACGGCTTTGCCAGGTAGTCGTCCCCACCAGCCCTGAGTCCTTCGACCCGGTCGTCGACGTCGCCGCGCGCCGTCAAGAAGAGCACTGGGGTCTCTACACCGCGCTCGCGAGCTCCACGACAGATGGAAAAGCCGTCGAGCTTCGGCAGCATGACGTCGAGAATCGCCAGATCGTAGTCGCGAGCCAGCAGCTTCTGCAGCCCCTGTGCACCGTCCATTTCGGTATCGACGACGTAGGACTCGGCCTCGAGATTCTCGGCAATGCTCTCAGCCAGATGCGGCTCGTCCTCTACGAGCAGGATCCGCATCACGCGGGAGATGTCGGACTCATCGGACACCCGGTCAATCACCTCGTTGGCCACGCGACGACGAACTCCGCACCCTTTCCGGGACCAGCCGAGCTGGCGCGGGCGGAGCCACCTTCGAGCTCCATGAAGCGCTTCACGAGATAGAGGCCCAGGCCCGTACCTCGCTGCTCGCGCAGCATCTCGGTGCCCGGCCGATAGAACTTGTCGAACAACCGACGAGCATCGTCGGGATCGAAGCCCGCACCCGAGTCGGAAACGCTCAGCTCCACGGACGTGTCGAGCTCCCGGGCCTCGAGCCGAATGGTGGCGTCGGTGGTCTTCTCGGTTGCGTGAAGCGCGTTCTCGAAGAGGTTGCGAATCACCGTCTTGGCAGCAACGGGATCGGCATCGATCTCCAGATCGTCGGCGACCGCAACAACCACCTTCGGAGCGGTCGCCACGTCACGCAGACCGTCAGCCACCACGTCTTCGACGAGTGACTCGAGTGGCAGCCGGGTGGAGACGAGAACGGCGCGCTCGGACTCCAATCGAGCCGAGTCCAGCAGTTTGTGCACCATCTCTTCCAGGCGCCTCAGATCACGCAGGTTGCGCTCCAACAGCTGCTTGCGTCGGGCCTCGCCGAGCGGCCTGACCACCATCGTCTCGGTGGCCAGCAGCAGGCTCGACAGGGGGCTCTTGAGCTCATGAGATGCCGCAGCGAGGAAGTTCTCCTGGCGCCTTCTCAGGCTCTCCTCCTGCCGGAGCACCCGGAAGAGGACACCCATTGCCGCGACGAGGACCAGGACAAAAAACGCCCCCTCCCACCGATACTGGTTGAGGTGCGAGCGCCGCTCTTCTCTCCGACTGACGAGGAGGGCCTGCGAAACCTGCACCTCTGTGCCTACGAGCTCGAGCTCCGGGAAACTCTCGGCCAGTTCGCTCCAGGCAGCTCCCTCGTCCAGCATCCGCTGAGCCAGATCTCGATCTCGCTCGATACGCGCGGTCTCTTCACGGGCCAGGTCGCCCACGAAGCCGGTTTGATCGACCAGCCACCAGACGACCTGAGCCACCGCGATCGCGAGGACCAGCAGAAAGACGAGTTGTAGACGGCGCGTTCTCGACATCGAGCCAGCCAGTCGTCAGTGTTCGGGACCAGGTTGCGTTCGAGACCGAGGTGATCGCACAGCCAGGCCGCACCTGGCTCGCAAATCGGTCCTCTAGCTTCCGCCCATGCAGAAAACGGCGAGCTTGTTGCCGTCGAGATCACGGAAGTAGCCGGCGTAAAAGCCACTGTCGCCTCGCGGTCCAGCCGCTCCTTCGTCCTGGCCACCCAGCTCCAGCGCCTTGGCGTGCAACGCGTCGACCTTGTCGTTCGAATCGACAGTGATCGCCACCATGACGCCGTTGCCGACCGTGGCGGCGTTGCCGTCGTGAGGCTTGATCACAGAGATGGCAGGAGTTCCAGGCGCCGTCACCCAGGCCACGAAGCTGTCGTCCTGCATGCCGCGCTTGGCACCGATGACCGAAAGCAGGTCGTCATAAAACGCCGAAGCCTTACCGATGTCGTTGGTACCCAGGGTCACGTAGCCGATCATGGAAGCGCTCCCGTCGTCGCATCGCTCGGTATCGCGTCACGGTCTTTCGGACAACCGAGCAGATAGGTGAGTGTGAACATTCCGCTCTTGGTCTCGCCGACGTTCCATTCGAAGGTGTCGGCGTCCTCGAGCTGGTCGATCATGGCACGCAGTTCGTCCGGTGAGTAGGTCCTCAACACCGAGACGATGCCATCCCATCCCACGAACACGGGCACGATGGGAATCAGATAGGTGAACAGCAGCCGGCCCAGTTTGAAAGGTCGAATCAGCGGCGTGACCAGCAAGACGTTGAGGGGCGACAGCGAGAACTTGAGCAGGTGCCCTACATCGCGGCGCTGAGCCTCGAACACGCCGATCGGCGAGCCACTGTTGACGGCGTTCTGCAGGATCTTCGCGGCGTCCTCCGGTCGGAAGTGATGGAGCGAAAGGAACTGCGTCCGCAGTCCCTGCAGATGCCCGGGAACCGCACGCGCATCCACCGACTCAGTCTCCACGCGAAATATGTTGGGCTCGCGGGCCACCACGGATGCCAGCCCTTCCGGGTTCGGGTAGAGATCCGTGAGCACGACCTCGAGCTCGGGGAACGATGCGCGAAGGCGGCGAACGATGCGCGTCAGGCCACCACCTCCACCAGACGCCAGATCGACGATCGTCTGGGTGCCGCTCGCTCGCAGCCCCTCCGCGATCATGGGCTCGATCGCCTCGTAGATGTCGAACTGGTCACCGACAAAACGGAGGAAGTCGGTCATGTAGTCGCGGAGGAAGTTCGGAAACCAGGGTTGATCCTCGATCTCGAACAGATGACGTCGCTTCATGCTGCGCTCGTTGCTCGTTGAGTGGTTGGAGAGTGGAGAGTGGGCGAGAGCGGCTCGAGAGAGCTCTCAACATCAGGGACTGCCGACGGAGGCCGCAGGCGGCCCTTCCTGGAGGCCGAGGAGTCCCTGCTGTCCGTGGTAGAAGGTGCCAGCCAAGGCACCTGTCAGCAGCGTGGCGAGAGTGGCGACGACAAGCGCTCGTCCAGCGAGACGGGTCACGTCGTCGAGCCGCTTGCCAGCGAGTGCTCCAAAACCGCCGACGGCGATTCCGACGCCGCCGACGTGCGCAAAACCGCAGAGCGCGTACGAGAGGACCAGCAGACTCCGCGCTGACAGCTGCCCTTCGGCTGCCAGCCGGCCCAACTCCTGGTAGCTCACGACTTCTGTCAGCAGGACACGCTGCCCCAGGACGTCGGCAACGTGGAGCACCTCCCCGGGTGCAACCCCCAACAGCCACGCCAAGGGCACGAAGGCCCACCCGAGCAGACGAGTCACGGTCAGGGGCTCGATCTCCCAACCGATAGCGCCGAACAACCAGCCCG